>JBAPYY010000377.1:0-2045 GCA_049284975.1 Occallatibacter sp. | reverse complement strand
CCTGAAGGACGACTCGCGCGCGCAGCTTGAGGAGTCGCTGCGGATGCTGAAGACCGACCACGTCGATCTCTATCAGTTCCACGCGCTCACCAAAATGACAGACCTGGACAAAGTGCTGGGTCCCGGTGGCGCCATGGAGACCATGGAGGCTGCGAAAAAGGAAGGCAAAATCCGCTATATCGGATTTTCAGTCCACTCGGCGGAGACCGCGCTCGCGGCCATGGACCGATACAATTTCGACACGATTCTGTTCCCGGTCAATTGGGTTCTCTTTAGCCAAGCAAACTTTGGCCCACAGATTCTCAAGCGCGCTCAGGAAAAGAAGATGGGCATTCTAGCCCTCAAGGGCATGGCCAAGAGTGTGTGGCCCGCAGACGAGAGTAAAAATCATCCCGAGCCCAAGTGCTGGTATCAGCCTGCGGCGTTTCCTGATGAGGCCTCGCTCGGACTGCGCTGGACCCTCGGCCACCCCGTCACTGCAGCCATCCCGCCGGGAGACGAACGATATTTTCGACTGGCAATGGATGTGGCGCAGAACTTCAAGCCATTGGAAGCACACGAAGAGCAGGCGCTGCTGGCCGGCGGCCACGGAGTTGAGCCCATCTTCCACCTAGGCAACGACGTATAGCCAAGCCCTAAGCCTGCGATTCTACCGCGTTGCCGTGGCTGCGAATTTTTTCACCATCGCCAACAGCAGCTTGCGGTCGCTGTCGTTCAGGTTCGAGGAGTAGCGGCGGATCTGGGTGAGAAAGCGCAGTTCTTCGTCGGATAGCTTCTGCAGGTTAGTCTGCCGACCCGGTGAATCATCAGCGAAAAACTGCGTGATGGGCAGATCGAGCGCCAGGGCAATCTTCGATAGCGTGTCCAGCGATGGCACAGTGTGGCCATTTTCGACTCGCGAGAGATAGCAGCGCAGAAGGCCCGTCTTCTTTTCGATGTCGCCCTGGGAAAGCCCCTTTTGCAGCCGGAAGGTGCGAATGGTGGTGCCGATTTTCAACATAGCGAGCGCCCTGTTCGATGGCTGCGCGAGTTTACCTTCCCGGTAGCAACCAAAAGATTATTAATTTAATAGTTAATACAGTCCGCGCAGGAATGCAAGGGCTTTCTTGTATTCCAATGTTCAGACGAGTGTGACGGCTCTTTGTTGGCTTGTTAATGTGCGGTTCAAGCGCGCAGACCGCCAGGCACTTGCGCACGGTGGAAACAGTAAACCTTTGTTGCGCATGGTCCGTCTGAATAAGCAAGAGTGCAAAATGACAGGGAGCGGCCATGCGGCGAGAAGCCAGACAGTGGGTGGCAGTGGCGGGAATCTTTGTGGCTGGCGGCCTTGCCGCTATGTCTCAGGCGCCGGCCACACCGGCAACCCCGCCCACACCTGGCATTAGCGCAGTCGGCTCACAGCCGCAAGCTCCTGCAGTAGCTGGTGGAAGACTGCACGGCACAGTCAAGAGCGGCAACATCCCGCTGCCCGGCGTGACCGTTACCGCCCAGAACACACTCACCGGAAAGCGCTATTCCACCACTACCGACATCAACGGCGCATGGACTTTGACGATTGCGCAGAATGGCCGCTACGTCATCCGCACACAGTTCGCGGCCTTTGCGCCGGGCGCGCAGGAGGCGGTGCTCAATGCGAGCAGCCACGATCAAGCGGTCAATTTTGAGCTGACGCTGGCCTCGCGAGTAATCGAGCAGCAGGAGAACGAGCCGGTCCAGTCGGCCATTCGCCAGATGGCCACGCGCGGCGCGCTGAACCTGAGCCTGATGAGCGCGCTGGGAGCGGACACGGAGACGCAGGCTGGGCCAACAGGTTTGTCCGGAGCGGTGTTGCCTTCGATTGCCGGCAACTCCGACTTCGGGGACGATTCGGTGGCCATCAGCGGCCAGTCCGGAACGGTGAGTCCTCTGGCCGGCCTCGACTCGGACCGCGTGCGCGACGCAATCGAGACCCTCCGCGCACAAGGCGTCTTGCCGGGCGGGCAAAATGGACAAGGTGGGGGAAACTTCGGTGGCCTTGGAGGCACTGGTGGAGGAGGTTTCGGCGG
>JBAPYY010000376.1:0-4733 GCA_049284975.1 Occallatibacter sp. | reverse complement strand
TTCTAACGTCGCGCCCTTGCTCTGCGCGGGCATCATCGGCTTTCGCAGCCTTCGCGTTGCTGGAGTCGAACGCGGAGAGCGTGTAGGCCTTTTCGGTTTTGGCAGCTCGGCCTCGCTCGCTATTCGCATTCTTCAATCCTGGGATTGCGAAGTTTATGTTGTCACGCGCGGCGAGGCTCACCGCAAGGCAGCCGAGTCGCTGGGCGCCACATGGGTCGGCGACGAAAGCTCCTTGCCGCCAACGGAGCTTGACCGCGCCATTACCTTCGCGCCCAGCGGGAAAGTCGTTATCAGCGCTTTGTCTTCGCTGCGGAAAGGCGGCGTGGTGGCCATCAACGCCATTCACCTGGACGAGATGCCCGCTTTCAATTACGACAAGCTGCTCTGGGGCGAGCGCCAGGTGCGCAGCGTTGCCAACATGACGCGGCAGGATGCCCGCGACTTCATCGTTCTGGCTCACGATCTCAATTTCCGCCCGCGTGTTGCCACGTTTTCTCTGGAGGACGCGAACAATGCACTGCAGGCAGTGAAACATGAAACCGAAGATGGACCGGCAGTGATTGTTCTTTAGAGAATCTCTGCTTAACTCGCTGTTTGAAAGGGCACAATTTCAAAGTCTGCCCTGAGCGGAGTCGAAGGTTGGCGTAAACGCAACAAGGCTATTGCGGTCCTTACGGGGTGCGGAAAAGCCCTTGTCTTCAGCCGTGCTGAGCTTGCGCGGCGGAATTTTTCCGCTGGCGAAGAGCGACCTCTATATGGCGGGGTACACCAAAGAGCGTGCGCCGCAGATGCAGCAGCGCATGCTCGATGCGGCGGCGGCTATCCCAGGTGTCACTGCGGTCGGTTATGCTGACAGCTCGGCATGGCTTCGTACACCGTGAGCAAGCGGCTTCGCGAGTTGGGGATTCGCCTCGCTCTTGGCGCGCGTCGGAAACAAGTGCTGCGTGGTGCGCTAGGTCGAGCGTTCGTGATGCTGTCAGTAGGTTCGGTCGCGGGATTGGTGCTGGGCGTCCTGTCTTCGAAGGTGCTCTCGTACATCGTCTATCAGGCAGTGCCGAGGGATCTGCTGGTCCTGTGCGGAGTCTTACTGACCCTGCTCATGCTCGGGCTTGAGGCTGCGTGGATTCCTGCCAGAAAGGCGCTCGCTGTAGATCCCATCATTCTGCTGCGAGAGGAGTGAACCCCGTGGGGGAATACTCAATCTGGAGCGAGGCTATGGTTTCAACCCCCGCATAAAGCCAACGAAGCACGCTTCTCTCAGGAGGCCTTGTTTTTTTGGCCGTCAGCGTTGCGCAGAGAGTTCTCTCCGCTCAGCCTGAAGCCAAGGAAAGAACTTTCTGTCCTCACCCAGCAAGTGGGTCGAGACAATATCGTAGATCAGGAACTGAAGTAGATCCGCCTCTGAACCCTCACCCCGTTCATAGAGGTTTGCCAGTTGTGCGGCGCGACCCAGAAATTTGCAATGAATGTCATGATGATCTCGCGCCTCAGGAAACCCAACCGCCTGAAGAATCTCCTCTTCATGAATAAGATGAGCGCTGATGTGCGAAATGAGCTCCCGGACCAGCGGGAGCAATCCGGCTCCCTCGACGCCTTCTGACATCGCGCCAATAATCTGGTTGCACAAACCGAACAATTGCTCGTGTTCAGCATCGATGACTGGCTGTCCACACCGGTAAGACGGTTTCCAGTGCAAAACGATCAATCGCCCATTTGTGCTCTTCGAACCGGCTTCATGTTTGGCGTCTTCCTTGTCTTTTATCACCCTGTTTCGGCCGCTGTTCTTTGCTGAATAAAGGCACGCATCAGCTCGTCCAATCAATGAGGAAAAATCTTCTTCGCTTCGGTGACTGACCACTCCCATACTCGCGGTAACCTGAAGGCCATCGTCAAATCGAAAAGCTTCAAGTCTTTTTCGCAGTCGATCCGCAACCATGTAAGCCCCACTCAGCCCAGTTCCCGGCAAGAGGGTTATGAACTCCTCGCCTCCCCATCGACCCAAGATATCGATAGAGCGCAAGCAGCCACGAGCAATATCGCAGAATCCTCTGAGAACCCTGTCGCCCGCACTATGGCCGAAGGAATCGTTCACCGATTTGAAACGGTCCAGATCGATCATTACGAGCGAAAGTTCTTCTCCAAAACGATCGGACCTTAATAGCTCTAACTGAGCTCGCTCCTCAAAACGACTTCTGCACGTCGCGCCAGTTAAGGAGTCGGTCGAAGCCAGCCCCTCTAGCCTTGTCTGCAATAGTCTGATTTCCGTGGTGTCCCGGACGCTGAAGGTGAAATACATTGGCTTACCGGCACGGCTTCTGACCAGTCCGCGTGTAACTTCAGCAAACAGGAATCCTCCGCGCCTGTTTAGGTAACGTCCTTCGAAAACGGTTTTGAAACTGGCCCCGGTTACTTCGTATTTAAGCTCGTCTATCGCCCTTGGCTGATCCTCCGGCGCCCAAAGTTCCACCAGGTTCATCTTCCTGAGTTTCTTCTCGGTGAATCCAAAGAGATCGGCTAGCGCCTTGTTCGTTTCGAAAATATTCCCGTTAAGATCAGTCATTCCTCTGCCTTCGTTGGCGCACTCGAAGGCAAGACGGAATCGCTCCTTGCTCTTAAAGGAAGCCATCGGCGTTCTTTTCGAAATGGCAGAGTCATAAGACAGGTCTGGCATCCTCACATCACAAGCTCATTTTCGAATACATGAACCCTTGCTTGGTAGTGAAGTTCGCGCTAACTGTGCCCCAGTTGTGCTTTTCTCTTGACGCTCTTATCTCAACTACCGAATCCCCGCAGCGTTCAGATGGTCGGTGTATTTCTTATCACTGCCTTGAATGTGGATGGTCAGCCAGTCCTTTAGAAAATCCAAGGCCTCGATGGAGATCGAATTCTCGCCACTCTTGTATCTTGATTGCAGGTCCTCTGCCTGCTTCACCAGCAGCCGGTGTTGCTCCTTGTGCTCAATAGCCGGATACCCCGCCTTGGCAAACAGCTCTTCTTCGCGGGCGAAATGGAATTTCGTGTAGCTGATCAAGCCATCAAGAACCTTCCCGACCACCTCTTTCCCCTGCCCGCTTCTCATCCCCTCATACAGGCGGTTAAGCATATCAATCAATTTCTTATGGTCGTCATCACACGCCTGCACGCCCACGCTCAGGTTATCGTTCCAGCCAAAAAATGCCATTTGTGCCTTTCCTCTCCTGCTGGGTCCACTAACATGCAGTGGCCACCGTCCTTTATCGGCCCTTTCTGCGTTTTCGTGCAATCGCATGATCGGCAGAGCACACGTTGATGAATCAAAATGGTTTACCAATGGCCATCATCTGGAGCACCAACCACGTGAACTGTAAGCTCAATCGAACGCATGCGATCGAATTCCTTGAGCTGAACGGCAGCTCCACTCCTTGATATTGACGGAATCGAAGGACGGCTCTCATCGGCATACAAGCATTCCATCTCCACATCCATCCGCAACAAAGCAGGGCCCGCCAACTCGCGAACCTATCGTGCCGGCATGAACTGCGCAGAGATTTTCTTGGCTTCGAGCACCCTACTTCGCCCCGATCAGTCGAATGCGCGCCGTGAAAGCTCGCCCCAGGAATTCGCTCACGGTCCCATACTGCGGCGACACCACGACATTGTTGACCTCGAAGGGATCTGCTCTGTTGGTGGCGTTTTCTATCACCCCGCGCAATCCGAAGTACGCGCCTCGAAAATGGAATCGCCACTCCAGCCCGGGACTCAGGCTGAGATAATCCGGAAAGCGCCGCGAACCCGCAGCTCCAACTACCTGCTGGTTTTCATCGACTGAAGTGTACGGAAACCCGGTTCGCCAATCGGCCGTGTAAACAAAGTCCCATTTCTTGCTGAGCTTGGGTAACATCAACGGCAGCCAGCCCCACGAAATCACCCGGTTGGGCGCATCCCAGGCCTGAGGGCCGCTCTGCTGCGGCCCGAGCGGCGATGGATCGGGCATGTAGTCGAGCGCCGCATTCGTCCGCGCCGAGGAGCGAATATATGAAGCAAACAGCGTGTGCCCGTTCGTAAATGTGCGCCGCGCATTCATTTCCACTGAGTCGTAGTGGTCCTGCCTCGTGTTGGAAAGCGCATAGTTTCCCGAGAGTGCCGGAGCGCTTTCGTTCACATAAATAAATCCATTGGATTGGCGCTTCTCGACGAAGTTGGCGCCGGCAAGAATCGCGCCGGGCAGTTTCTGTTCCACGCCAACGCTCCAGTTAATAGTTCTCGCTTCATGGAGCGAGGCATAGTCGGCGGTAAAAATCGTCTCCTCCGGAGCGCTGATTGGAGTAACTCCGTCTGTTTCGTAATAAGTGTCGTACCGGATTCCCGCCAGCGCGCGGGTCAGGTATTCCAGTTGCGTGTGCTCGTAGTAAGGCCCAATGCCAGCCGATATTTCAGTCTCACCATGGCCCGCGGGTGGCACATAGACGACCGCAACACGAGGCGCAAAGAGCGGCCGCCGGATAATGTCATCCCAGTCGAAACGCAGACCCGGCTCGATCAGCAGTCCCGCTCGCGCCTGCCAATGATCCTCGGCGTATGCGCCCAGTTCGTCGTTGTAAACCGAAAAGGGTGTTATCTGCGGAAAGGCACTTTCACGCGAAAGGGTTCCATCCTCGCGCAGATAACTCACCGGCGTTCTCGTCACATTTTCGTTGTAACTAATGTGATCCACGTCGATGCCGGCTTTCAGGTCGTGGCGTCCGAGCCAGTGT
>JBAPYY010000375.1:0-16377 GCA_049284975.1 Occallatibacter sp. | reverse complement strand
GCGCAGTACGGCGCCTTGGGCTGACCCAAGAGGAAGCCGGCCGGCGAATGGGGATCTCGCAGGCAAAAGTATCCGGCCTCATGCGCGGCAATTTCTCAAACCTTTCGGAACGCAAGTTGATGGAAAGCCTGAATCGTCTCGGCTACGACATTGAAATCAAGTTGAGCCCTGCCGCCGAGACCGTCGGACGCCGAACTTTGGCCGTTGCTTGATCCAGGTTGTTACGAAAGCACTCTTCCCATGAATCCCCGCAGTCCCCAACGGCCCAGTGCGGCGGTGAAGAAAAGCAGTGCAATGAGAATCGCCCACCAGGGCATGTGCTCGATGGAGGGAGTGACGGCGGCGCGCAGGCCTTCGCTGATGTAGACGATGGGATTGAAGAGCACGGCCGCCTTCAGCCAGGGAATTGTTCCGAGTCCTGCCCACGGGTAGTAGACGCATCCCAAAAACGTGATCGGCACCACGATGATTGAAAAGACCAGGCCGATCTGCTTGGGATTGACGGTTGAGCCGATGACCAGTCCCAGCGACCCGGCCAGCAGACTCGCCAATACCAGAACCAGCGCAAAGAGGAACCAGTGATGCACGTCGGCCCGCACCGGCAAGGCCGGAATGTAGCGAGCCATGGGAATTACCAATAACGCGGCGATGATGCTCTGCATGGCGCTGAAGCAGACTTTTTCCAGAGCCACGGCCCACAGAGGCACCGGGCACATCACGCGGTCGTCAATCTCTCGCGTGATGCCGAATTCGCTTGACAGCGGCAGCGCCACGCCGGCGATGCCGGAGAACATGATGGCCACGGCCATCAGTCCCGGCAGAAGAATAGTGCCGAAATCCGCACCGCCAGCCATGGCCATCGGATTGCCACTGCTCATGCGCGGCAGGATGAAGGTAAAGACGAAAAGAAACAGCAGCGGCTGCATTCCCACGCGAAGTATAAATGGCAGAAACTCCCGCGTAAGCACGCGCAGGTCGCGCAGAAACAGTCCCCCGAAGGCCTTGAAGAAGATACCGGCTTCGAGGGCGATTGACTCGGGATTGCCCGAAATGCGGTGGTCAACATATCTGGTCAGCGCTTCCACATCCTGGAGGAACATGGCCAGAAGTTCCCTCAGAAACTTGCCGATTTTTGTGCGAAGACTATTCACGCAGGTCCCTCCCGGTGAGCTGGATGAAGACGGTCTCCAGGCTGGGCTCAGTAACTTGAAGGTCGCGCAATCCATGGCCGGCGGCGGCTTGCACGAGGTCCGGTAACAGGCCGTCGGAGCCGGCAGCAATCACGCGCAGTCCTTCGGCGGTAACCTCGGCACTGGTCACATCGGGTCGCGCACGCAGGCTGGCCATCAGCGGCTCCAAGCCTTCCTGCGACCTCAGTTTCAGATCGAAGATGGTGTGCGCGCCTAGGGTGGCTTTCAGTTTTTCCGGCGACCCCAGAGCCAGAACGTGGCCGTAGTCGATGATGGCCAGCCGATCGCTGAGTGAGTCGGCTTCTTCCATATAATGCGTGGTCAGCAGCACCGTGATGCCTTCGGTGCGAAGTCCTTCAACCGCCGACCACATGGCCATGCGGCTTTGCGGGTCAAGTCCGGCGCTCGGCTCGTCCAAAAACAAGACTGTAGGCCGGTGCGCGATGGCGCGGGCAATCTGAACGCGCTGCGCGAGGCCGCCGGATAGCTGCGGCGGGTATACGTCTTTGCGCTCCGAGAGCATGAACTGGGTCAGTAATTCAAGAGATCTGGATTTGGAGTGCGCGTGTGAGAAACCAAAGTAACGACAGTGAAAGTATAGGTTTTCGAAGACGGTGAGCGAGCGGTCGAGCGTATTGAATTGCGGCACCACGCCGATGAGCCTTCGTGCATGGGCCGGGTGCTTAACCACGTCTATGCCCTTGATGCGCACGGTTCCGCTGGTGGGGAGCGCGCGCGTGGTGGCAATCGAGATGGTGGTCGTCTTACCGGCCCCGTTCGGCCCCAGCAATCCGAAGATTTCGCCCTGGTTCAACTCGAGGTCGATGCCATCGAGGGCCACCACGCGCTGCTTCGACAAATAGACCTTGGTCAGATTTTCAACTTCAACGATCAATAGTTTCACCCGGTGCGGGAGAGAGGTTTCTATTGTTAACGAGATTATCGCATCTGGCGATCTGCCAGAAGTGGCAAGACAAGCCTGCCGAGCGAGAAAGAAGTGACTTACAGAAGGGAACATTCCGTGATAAAGTGTTGTTGCTCATTGTGGTTGCAGGTTTTACGCGCCGAAATGAGTCGAGCCGGCAGGTCGAGGAGCAAGAAGTAACCTGGATGCCAGCGAGCAGGACAACGAACCGCAAGGTGCGGCTTGAGGAATGATTGGCATGAACGAGGCCGGCCAACTGGGCAGACTTTTCCGTTGTGGTGATAGGGAGGGTTTTTCCACAGGAAGCTTGCACGGTTTTTGCGCAATTTTACGTTTAACTGTAAATCAAAGGTTCTGTCCCCTGTGTGAGGTTCAGGCATGAGCGAACAACCAGGCACCAAGCAGCCATCTATCCTATTTGCGGAGGAATGCGACCGCGGTACACTGCGCGAAGAGAACCAGGATTCAGTCCTCCATGTCCGGATAGCCATGGGCGATCTGATGATCGTGGCCGGAGGGGTCGGCGGCTACCCTGGAGGCGCCACCGCATCCCGGATGGCAGTGGAGCATTTTTACGCACATTTGGCGGCACTGCCGCGCGAGTTCCCGGTGGGCAATGCCATTCGCGCAGCTGCGGCGCGCGCCAATGAAAAAATCTTTGCTGCCGCCAAGGCGGCGGGTGCGCCAAATCAGGGCATGGGCTCCACAGTGGTGCTTGCCGTGGTGCAGGAAGGAGTGGACGAAACCCACGCCTGGATTGGTCATATCGGCGACAGCCGCGCTTACCTGGTGCGCGCAGGACGGCTGCATCGCCTCACTACCGACCACTCTGCCGCGCAGGACTTGCTCAGCCGCAACATAATTAGCAAGGAAGAGGTACAGCGCCATCCCGATGCCTCGGTGCTGACCCGCAGCCTCGGTCTTCAGCCCGAGGCAGAGATCGACGTTGAACAGCATCCTCTCGCTGTCGGCGATACACTGCTGCTCTGTTCCGATGGACTTTGGGGATTCGTTCCGGAAAGAGAAATTCAAAAGGTGGTGGAGACGCCCGGTTACACATTGGAAACCGTTGCCCACACTCTGCTTGAGCAGGCTTTGGCGGCCGGAGGTCACGACAACATCGGAATCGAGGTAGCGCGGCTCATTTCGCCTTTGGACGTTACGGAGGTGTTCCCTCAAAAGGAAAACTACGTCGCGCTTAAGATTGTAATCGCGATGCTCTTGGTGGCCTTTGCCGCTTTGAGCGTGCTGGTTTATCTCACCTTCTTCAGCTCTTGACCAGAGCAATGATCCATCGCCGCGCACGTGGCGCTCTATAAGACTGGTGCGCTAGGATGTTCGGGTTGGCAGCGAAACCCGGCGTCCTCTTGCGCACCATAGCGCCGCAGGATTCCTGCCTGGCGGAGCGATCCAGATGAAAGAAGTTGCAATCATTTCAGCAGCGCGCATTCCCGTGGGCCGGTTCCAGGGTTCGCTTCAGTCTTTTTCCTCGCCGCAGTTGGGCGCGCTTGTGGTGCGTGAAGCGGTACGCAGGGCGGGCGTTGATCCGAACGCTGTGGACGAGTGCATCATGGGCTGCGTTTTGCAGGCGGGCCTGGGTCAAGCTCCGGCGCGCCAGGCCGCGATTTATGGCGGATTGTCGAAACAGGTAGCCGCGCTCACCATCAACAAGGTCTGCGGTTCAAGCCTGAAGGCTGTGGCGCTGGCCGCACAGGCGGTCCAAACTGAAAACGCCGAATTGGTCGTGGCCGGCGGCATGGAGTCGATGACTAATGCGCCCTATCTGCTGCCCCAGGCACGCAGCGGCTATCGCATGGGCAACGGCGCGTTGGTGGATTCGATGATCCTGGACGGCCTGTGGGAGGCCTACAACAACTTCCACATGGGCGTGGGCGCGGAGAAGATCGCGGCCAAGTACGGCATCAGCCGCGAGGAGCAGGACGCTTTTGCGGCTGAATCGCACCGCCGCGCCGCTTCGGCCACGACGGAGGGTTTTTTCCGGGGAGAGATTCTACCCGTTGAGATTCCACCGGCCAAAAAGGGAGCGGAGCCGCGGATCTTCGATGCCGATGAGTCGGTTCGCCCCGAGACTACCATCGAGATTCTGGCGCGCCTTAAGCCGGCTTTTCAGGAAGGCGGGACAGTGACCGCCGGCAACTCACCCGGCGTAAGTGACGGCGCCGCGGCCCTGGTGGTTACCAGCGCCGAGCGGGCTGGGAAATTGGGTATTGCGCCGTTGGCCTTGATTCATGCACAGGCCACCAGCGGCGGCGCGCCGGAGTGGTTTGGCCTGGCGCCTATTGAAGCTGTGCGGAAGGCGGCGGCAAAAGCGGGTTGGTCGCTCGATAGCGTGGATTTGTTTGAGCTGAACGAGGCCTTCAGCGTACAGGCGCTTGCAGTGAATCGCGACCTTGGGCTCGATCCGGCAAAGGTCAACGTGCAGGGCGGCGCGGTGGCTATCGGTCACCCGATCGGCGCCAGCGGAGCACGCGTATTAACCACGCTGCTGTACGCGATGAAGCGGTTGGGCAAGAAGAGGGGAATTGCAGCGCTGTGCCTTGGCGGCGGCAACGCTGTGGCGATGGCTGTCGAGCGCGTCTGAATTGTGTCGAGAATCCCAGGTGCCCAAAAGCGAGGCACCTGAGGCACCCAGAACATTTGAACCCAGCTAATTCAGCGGTATTCCTTTGTCGATACGCTTTTCCAGCGTGTGCATTGCTTCGTACGCCTCATCGAAGCTCTCGATGGCGAAGAGCAGCTTGTGCATCTCGTCCACTTTTACCGGAGTGCGCAAGACCTCTTCGAGCTCGAAGCGACGAACCTCGCAACCTCCGTTGAGCACATTCGTACACTCGCCGTTGGAGCTGATGAGCCCGCTGCCATAAACCTTCACACGGCCCTCCTGGCGGATGAGACCGAACTCGACCGTGTACCAGAAGACGCGGCCGATGAGTTCCAGAATGGCCTCGTCGCGAATGCGCGCGCAGAGTTGCCCATAGTGCGCGAGAAAATCCGCGAATACCGGATGGGCGTGCATGGGTACGTGGCCGAAGACATCGTGAAAGATATCCGGCTCCGGGGTATATTCGAGCGAGTCACGCCGTCGCAGCCATGTGGTGGTGGGAAAATGGCGCGCAGCCAGCATCTCAAAGAAGGCCGGGCCGGGCATGAAGCCGCTGACCGCCGTTGCATTCCAGCCGGTACGCGGTTCAAGGCGTTCGGAGATCGTTCGCAAGCGGGGCATCCTGTCGAGTGAAAGGCCGATGACCTCGAACCCTTCGAGATACTCTTGCGCGGCATGTTGCTCAAGCTGATCCATGCGGCGGCGCGCCAACTCGGCCCACACGGCGTGCTGTTCGTCGGTGTAGGCGGCATAATCTTGTTCGATCAGGTAGGGCGTGGCGTGGGGAAACGCCAGGGAAATAGTCGTCATGACGTGAAGACTCCCGGAATCGATCGCACTGGTCGATTCCGGTTCAAGTATTCCACTCGGCGGAGAGGGTTGGCAATTGACCGGATACTGCTTCAGCGGGTCATATGAATTGAGTTTGCCTCAGGGTTAATCAGGCATCGGAAAACTCCGACTCTCCGGCAAAACTGGAGAAAAACATCCCTCAGGGGCTGAAGCCCGCCATTATTTTGCTGCGTTTACGGCACGGCTGAAGCCGTGCCCTTTCAAAGCGCTGAATCGAGCCTGCGGCTGAAGCCGTGTCCTTTCAAAACAACGAGTTCTTCCGCAGCCTGTAAAGCCCAGTTGATTTTGCTGGATTCATGTACGGGCTGAAGCCCGTACCCTTCAAACTGACCCAATGCTGATGTTGTTTCAGTCGCAGACCAGCATACTTGCAGGAAAGTCTGCTGCTGCGGCATCTTCCGGGGTCGCAATCGGCTCCGCGCCAGATGCAAGCTGGGCGGTGAAAAACGTGTCCACCTGCGAGAGCACTTCTGCGCCGGTTCGCGCCTGATAAATGGCCGCCCGGAGCTTGGCGCCGCCCGCGACGCCGTGAGTGAACCAGGTGGCAAACTGCTTCATCTTGCCGGCCGTCTCGCCCAGCCGTGCTGCGCGGGGAAGGTCTTTGGTAGCCTCGGCCTCGTCCAGCAGCATCTGGAAGTAAGCGCGGATCATGCGATAACGGTCTTCCGCCGTGGGCCGCTCGTAGCTGCTGGTGGCCGTGTATTGCGCAATCTGTCGGAAGATCCATGGGTTGGCGGGCGCGGCGCGGCCAATCATCACGGCATCGCAGCCGGTTTCGGCGACCATGGCGACGGCGGCTTCGGGAGTCTGGATGTCCCCATTGCCGATGACCGGAATCTTTACCGCCTGCTTGACCTGCGCAATCCACTCCCAGCGCGCCTGTCCGCTGTAGCCCTGTTCACGGGTGCGGGCGTGGAGCGCGACGGCGTTCAGCCCCTCGGCCTCGGCCATGCGCGCCAACTCAATGCAAACAATGTCGGTATCGTTCCAGCCCATGCGGAACTTTACCGTGAAGGGAATCGTGACCGCCTTGCGCACGGATTTGAAAATCTCTTGAATGCGGGGCAGATCGCGCAGCAGGCCCGATCCGCCGTTGGAGCCGACTACCCGCTTGGCCGGGCAGCCAAGATTCAGGTCTACCAGGTCGAAGCCGGTCTCTTCGACAATTCGCGCAGCCTCGGCCAGCGTCTCGGGGTTGGCTCCGAAGAGCTGCGCGCCGATGGGGTGTTCGTCGTCGTAGAAGGTCAGATAGCGCTGGCGCTTGCTCTCCCGCATGCGGGCGAGGCCGTCAGCCGAAGTGAATTCGGTCATCAGCAGGCCGCAGCCGGATTGGGTGTTAGTTACAGCTGCGTCGATGAGTTCCGGGGCTAAAGCCCGCGCTGATTCTGCTGGTCCTATGCGGGAGTTAAAACTCCCGCCTCCCTCCGAACCGAGCGTTTCGCCAGGCTTTGCGGTTGCGGTGAATAGACTGGCGTGGCGAATGAAGCGGCGGAAGACTGTGTCCGTGACGCCGGCCATGGGAGCCAGCACCGTGGCCGGAGCCACCAGGACCGTTCCCAAGCGCACCTCGGCGGGAACCCGCGCTTCGGCGGGCATCGCGTGCTCCTTGGGGTTGTCCCAGTTCTTCTTCACGGTAAAGCCCTTGCCAGCCATGAAACCTCATTCAAAACAGACGCGCGTTCAGCCGGGCAACTCAGCGACTTCATAGACAAACGGCTTGCCCCGCGACTCAGGATCCCAACCAGCCTCCATCGCCTGCCGGATGTGAGCTTGCACCTTCGCCGGGGAGATATTTTGACGGACAAAATCCGTCCTGGTGTAGCCGACCTTCTGCGTCTTCACAGCTGGATACTCCAAGTGAAGCTCGCGGCGCACGCCCTCGGCCACACTGACATGAATGGCCACACCCTTCCACCCATCGGTGGTGCATAGCTGCTGCTCTCGGCGCAGACGCCAGATCAGCGAGAAGCCGTCGATGGTGATTGCTGCCTGAACCGAGCGTTTTGCGTGCGGCATATTGAACCCAATCTCACAATCAGAATCTGTAGCTTGCGTGTTAAACCGCTGGCCTGCACCAACACAACGAGGCCTCCGCCATGGCGGAGGCCCATTCGTATCAGCCAGTTGCCGGGGCGGTTACTTGACCGCTGCTGCTTCTTTGGCGCCGTCGGACTTGGCAAACTTGCGGCGGAAGCGTTCTACGCGGCCGGCCGTGTCTACCAGGCGCTGCTTGCCTGTATAAAACGGGTGGCAAACCGAGCAGATTTCCACGTGAATGTCGCCCTTATGGGTCGAACGGGTCTCAAAACTGTTTCCGCAGGCGCACTTGACGGATACTGCGGCGTAACTGGGGTGAATCTTTTCCTTGGGCATCGCTGAAGATAGACCTTTCCTGCAATGTTTCTATTGTATGGGGAATTGGGTGGTTTAGCAATTGCAGTTCCTCTTCCAATCCCGATGGCGCCTTTGCGCAACGCCGCACAGCTTCATTTAGGCATCCTCTCGTAGTACCCTCCACGCATCTGCTGAAAATCAAAGATTTGTACTTTGTTCTTCTCAAACGAGATGACAACTGCATTGCTCAAATCAAATTGATCAGGGAGATCCGGTGGAAGCCAACCACTGTCTTCATAGACCCTACCTTCATAGACAATGACTACTTCAGGCTTGGTCACGCTCTTGCCTTTCCAGATTTGCTCTTTCCAGTCTGCCGTCCTTAAAATCAGCTCATTCATGTCATTACTGGAGGAACTCACAGCTACATAGAGATGCTCGCTAATCGCCAACACGCCCCCTTTCTGGAACAACCTTACCATCGGAGTACACATATTGCCTTCCTTTGAAACACCAGGTTCCTTGACGCTCTGAGTGATCCCCTGTGCGCTGAATAAGAAGACTGCAATCAACGTTGAAACGGCATAGGTAACGATTCTCATCTTTGTTCTCCTCAGGGGCGGGTAGCAGGAATCAGTGGCCACTAACCACTGTCCACTACCTCGCCAGCGCCTTCTCGATTCCTGCTTCCGCCAGCGGCGTCATGATGGCGTAGCCGGCAGGTGTGGGATGGACGCCGTCCTTGCTCAGCGCAGCAGGTAGGCCGTCACGCTGGTCTTTCATAGCCGAGTGGAAGTCCACATAGACGTAGCCCTTCTGGGCGGCGTAGGCCTTGATCCACTCGTTCAGAGCCAGCACTTTGGGCGCGGGCTCGACGCCCGACTTCCATTTGAGATCGAAAGCGGGCAAGACCGAGCAGAGCACCACGCGAATTTGATTTGCAGTGGCCAGATCCGCCATCGAGGCCAGGTTGTCTTCAATTTGCGCGAGCGTCTCGGGACCTGTATTGCCGCTGATGTCGTTAATCCCCGCGAGGATTACCACTACTTTGGGCTTGAGCGCGATTACATCCTGCCGGAAGCGCACGAGCATCTGCGGCGTGGTTTGCCCGCCGATGCCGCGGTTGATGTATGGCTTGGCGGGGAACGATCCATCGGGCCCTTCGATCTTCCAAAGCTCGGTGATGGAGTCGCCCATGAAGACCACGCGATCTTCGCCGGCGGCAGGCGCAGGCAGCGCCAGATCAGCATCTTTGAATTTTGCGAGCCAGGGGAAGTCGACCTTGAGCCGCTCCTGCCGTGCCCTTTCCCATTCGGAAATCGGCGGCGTATTGGGAGCAGCGCAAGGAGCTTTGGCATCCTGAGTGGGGGCGGGCGTCTGCGCCTTGAGAGCGGAAGTTGAAACCAGGCTTGTGAGGACGATGGCTGCAAAGGCAACACGCAAGGTTGTACGTTTCACGGGAGAGTCTCCATGTAGAGCAATTTCGGTTCTGGTGTTTACTGTCGAAATGAACAGATGTGCTATCCCACCCATTTCGCAAATTACGCGAAATGGATGGGGCACCCAAAATTCTGTTAAGACTAAAGTTGAAAATGCTCGAAAAGCGCAGTTTCGATTGTAAGGATTCGCGCCGTGGAATGACGCGGCCTTTTCCACAATAAGGAACCGGACCTGCACCGGCGCGCCGCGCGGCCCTTTGCGCTAGGCTTGAAGACAGATGACCGAATGTACGATTTGCGATGGAGTGGGGCTGGTGCGGGTGGTCAACGCTCAAGGGGAATGGGTTTCGCGCGCGTGCGAGTGCCAGGAGATGCAACGCTATCAGCGGCGACTGGCGGCGGCGCACATTCCCGAACGCTACCGGCATTGCTCGTTGGAGACCTATGAGACGGCCTTTCGCGGCGCCAATTCGTCACTGGCCAAGGCGCACCTGATTGCCCGCAAGTTTGTTGAAGCCTATCCGGCCAATACCGCAGGCAACGGCCTTCTCTTTGTGGGCACGGCGGGACTGGGCAAGACCCATCTGGCGGTAAGCGTGCTGCAGAGGTTGGTTCAGGAACGCGGCGCGCGGGGCCTGTTTTGCGATTATCGCGAGTTGCTCAAGAACATTCAGAACAGCTACAACCCGCAGGTTCAGACCACCGAACTCGAACTGCTGAGGCCGGTGTTTGCTGCCGAGGTCTTGGTGCTGGACGACCTGGGAGCGCAGCGGCCGAACGAGTGGGTGTCGGATACGGTGGCGCTGATTTTGAACACGCGCTACAACGACAAGTTGACCACAATTATCACTACGAACTGGGCTGATCTGCCGGCCGGCGCTGGCTTCAAAGCGGATGAGAAAGGCAACAAGCCCGCCAAGAGCGAAGACACGTTGGGTGACCGTATTGGCGACCGCATGAGGTCGCGGCTGGCAGAGATGTGCGTGCGGGTAGAGATGACCGGCGAAGATTTCCGCCAAAGCGTTATGCGCGCGCGTTTTGGGTGAGCGCACCGGTAGGGCTGAATCGTTTTGATACAGCCGCCATGGAAAGGATGCCATGCGCAAAACTTTGGAGGCGATCACTCTGATAGCCCTGACGGTGCTTGTTTGGTTCACGTGGCAGGCGCTCAATGGGCCGGCTCCGTTGCCAGACCGAATTCCCACCCATTTTGACGCAACGGGCAATCCGAACGGTTGGGGTCCGGCTTCTACGCTGTGGCTCTTGCCGGCGGTGGCTATCGCACTTTATCTGGGAATGACGCTGATGTCGCGGTTTCCCGCATCATTCAACTATCCGGTCAAGCTTACGGAAGAAAATAGCGCGCGGCTAAAGGGGCTGTCGTTGGACATGCTCGCTTGGGTCAGGCTGGAAATTATTTGTCTATTCGCGTATATCCAGTGGTCCACGATTGAAGTGGCGAACCATGGCCATGGCGGTCTCCGCCCGGCACTTTTGCCAATTTCAGCGGTGGTGATTTTTGGAACCGTGTGCTGGCACATCGCCGCCATGCTCTGGGCAGGGCGCGCGGGAGCCAAGGTTTAGCTTTCAGGTTGGTTATGACAACGGCCGGCTCCAGCCTTCAGAACAGGCTTGTTAGCACAAGTAGGATGGCGGCGACGGTGACACCCTGATAGACGAGGTCTTCTGTCTGCCGGCGACGCTTCTGCCGGCCAGTGGGCGATGGCATGGAGATGGATGCGACTTGGCTGGAGGACTGCATCTCTGGCTACCTTTCAATGCCTTGCGGCAAGGGTTACGCATGCCGGGCCTGGCGGGTTCTACTTCCTGCCTGCTTAGACACCGGATTTCGTCAGAAGATGCGGGAAAAGTGTAAAGAACCCGCTAATTGTGACGCTGATTTATATATCGGTCAAGAACAAAAAAACTTCTAGTTCTTTGCCGGATTGCGACGGAATGAGGGGTTCTTCCGTAACCTATGCAAAATGTTGCTGGTGGGCAGGAATTGCGAGTGTGTTCTACGCTGAGAAAAAGATAAGAACGCGGCGGACTTTTAACTGCTGCCGCGGATTTGTTGACTGTCGCAGGCCGATTCGGAGCCTGGAATGTGAAATCGCTCAAGGAAAGAACGCTGCCGGTTATTTTGTTACCAATCCCCCGACCCAGGCCACAGCACGAGCAAACCGGTTGTGCTTGGGCTTGTCAGCATCATTCACTACTGGCGTGTAGATCAATTCCTCTTCTGTCATCACTGTTGGCGTATATGGGGTAAACTTCTCACGCGTCTCTTCCAGACCATCAACTATTTCGCTCACAATGGGGTCGCCACATTCGCCTCTGGCTGCCCTCTCGAACTCCATAGCTCTTTCTTCCCTTGTTTTCGCGACGTCCAAGAGCAACTTGTACTCCTGCTCCCGGTCCGCTAATCGAGCCTTTTCCGCGTTCTCAAAGAGTTGCTTCGCTTCCTGGTGGTGGATACGAGCAATTTCAAGGAACTGGTCGGCCGGCGAGCTGCCCTGGAATGTGTAGGCCGACGTCTTACGCTGAGAATCGTTCTCTGACATATCTTCCTCCCTGCTGCCAAGGACCCAAAAATCGCAAGCATCTAAAAAGTGGCTAGTCAATCGATCAGTATCGCCTGATTTCATATTATTCCCTAAAACGACGCGAAGACGGGGAACTTGTTGAGTAACTGGTGTAGAATTTCGCTCGTGAACCTTGGTCCTGAACTCGTGCCATCTGTCGAAAAGGAAAAGCGCAATTGGCTCCCGGTGGGTTTGGCTGCCGGCGTTGTTGTAGTGGCTATTGTCGTGGCCGTTCTGAGCCAGGAACATGGAAACACCCACGGCAAGACTGCGGTGACGCCCATCTCCGCGCCCCTTGACCCCTACGCGCAGAGTCTCTCGCTGACTGGCCTGGCGATGAGCGAAGCGGGCAACCTGGCGGGAAGCAAGGTCACTTACCTGGATGGACACATCACCAACCGGGGCGCGCGTACCGTCACCGCCGTGACAGTGCAGGTGCTTTTCCGCGATGCGGCCCACGAGGTAGCGCAGAACGAAACTCTGCCGCTCAAGCTGATTCGCGTGCGCGAGCCTTATGTCGATTTAGAGCCAGTCTCCGCAGCCCCCCTTGCTCCGGGCGGAGAGAAGGACTTTCGCCTGATCTTCGATGCGGTTTCGCCCGACTGGGACGGGGCATATCCGGAGATTCGCATTCTCCATGTCGAGACTAAATAGACTGGTCCAAATGGGCTGCTTTGACGAATTTACCGGGTAGAAACTACCGCTTCAGGAAAGATTTACATACGAGGCAAGCTGAACAGGCCCTCAGGCCACTCTGGCCGATGCTGCAACTGCGCTCCAAGTTAAACAATCCAAAGAGCATTCAAGATTTGTTCTCGATGCACCAGGTTTGGCGCGCGCCTTGCTATCTCTACTAGCGAGCAGACGCTACCGCTCACTCCGCGCGACCTTGGCGGACCAAGAGATTCTGGGGGTTCCATTCCATGAAAACCTTCGAGCCAATTCGGACTTTATTCCCTCGCCAGTTCGCCGTTATTTTGCTGGCATCTGCGTTCGCACTCCCCACCCTGGCGCAAAAGGGGCAGACTACTCCCGATCAGGAGAACACACCGACTGCCATGGGTCAGCAGCCCTCCCCGATGGCATCCGATCAGCCCGTCGCTTTAACGCCCGCTCCAAAGCAGGTCCAAGAGCCCAAGGAGGGATTCTGGGGCCGGGTCAATCCTTTTGCGCGGAAAAAGTGGGTTAACGACCGCGTAGAACCCATCAAGGGCCAACTCAACGAGTTGGATGAAGTGAACGCCAGGAACGCGCAGGACATTCGTGACCTGGACACCAGGGCACAGGCAGGGATTCACAAAGCGCAGTCCAGCGCCGACCAGGCTAACCAGATAGCAATGAACGCCGGCAACGAAGCGCAAAATGCCAGAGCTACGGCGCAAGGCGCCTCCGGCCACGTAGACAAGTTGAACACGACCGTTAACGGTCTAGACCAGTACCACCAGGCGACCGCGCTGGAGATACCGTTCCGAGGCGGACAGCCGATTCTTCATGCGGCGGCTCGCAAACAACTTGATGATTTTGCCGCCAACCTGACTGGCCGCAAGGGGTACATCGTGGAAGTGGAAGGATATTCCCCACTGGCCGGCAGCAATGGCATTCAAAGCTCGAGACGTCTAACCGAGGCAGTCAATCGCTACCTCGTAACTGAACATGAGATTCCCGTCTACCGTTTGCGCGCAGTTGCTCTCGGCAATGCTCCTGTAACAGCCATGGACTCAGACTCAGATGAGACCAGGCCTGTAAAGGTAAGCTGCGTACGCATACGGTTGATGGAAAACACATTGGCGGCCCAGGAAGACGCGTCTCCCCATGACGCGACTTCCGCGACCGGCGCGGAGGAACGGCCGTAAAGGCCATATAGCCCTCCCCCCCGAGGCACTCATCCGCACCGGCGGCGCCCCCAGCCGTTCGGCCGCCAATCAAGCTCTCGAATAACGAGAGAACCAAGGCTATTTGGCCCCCGCTCATAACGGGGGCCGATTTTTGTCTGGACGACGCGGGAAGACGAGAGAGTAGACGACGGCGGCGTGCCGCAAGCCAGATGGCACCCGGTAGAATTATCTCTATATGACTTCAAACGACCCCAACATCCCCGCCAATGTATCTTCTGTAAGCGGCAGCCGCTTTATCCGTGCTTGCCTGCGCCAGCCCGTTGACCGTACGCCGGTGTGGTTTCTGCGCCAGGCCGGGCGCTATATGCAGGAGTATCGCGACGTTCGCAAGCACCACACTCTGGTGGAAATCTGCAAGCAGCCGGAGATCGCCGCGGAAGTGACCATCACCGCGGCAGAAAAGCTGGGCGTGGACGCGGCGATCATCTTTGCCGACCTGCTGTTGCCGCTGGAGCCGATGGGACTGGACTTCGAGTTTCAGGCAGGCGAAGGGCCGGTGGTGCATCATCCGGTCCGCACAGCCGAGGACGTTGCCGCTCTGCGCACCGACCGCGCGGCTGATTTGGCATACGTGGCGAAGGCAATCGAAAAAGTCGCCGCGCATTTTCGAAATAAGCTGGGCATTATCGGCTTCTGCGGCGCGCCTTACACGCTGGCCAGCTACATGATCGAGGGTGGCGGCTCGCGCAATTACATTCACACCAAGCGGATGATGTACGCGGACACCAGTGCGTGGCGAAGTCTCTTGGATAAGATCGTCACGGTGCTGACGGAGTATTGCCGCTTGCAGGTGGATGCTGGCGCTGACGTGATTCAGATTTTCGATAGCTGGGTCGGATCGCTTGGGCTGGCCGACTATCGCGATTACGCATACGAAGCTTCGCAGCGGCTTGTTCATTCAGTGCAGCAGATGGGAGTGCCGGTAATTTATTTTGGCGTGGAGACGGCGGGCCTGCTGACGCAGATGGCAGCGACCGGCGCGGACGTTATTGGCCTCGACTGGCGGCAGCCGCTGGATGAAGGCTGGCGAGCCGTGGGCCACGGACGTGCAGTGCAGGGCAACCTGGACCCCATTACGCTTTTTGCGCCGCTGGAAGTTTTGGAGGAGCGCGTGAAGGAAGTTCTGCGCGCCGCCAATGGACGTCCCGGCCACATCTTCAATCTTGGCCACGGCATCGTTCCGACGACGCCGGTGGAGAACGTGCAAGCCGTGGTGCGCATCGTGAAGGAGTTCCGCCTGGAGAAGACGCATGTCTAAACAGGCCGTCCTATTGCTGGCGCACGGCACACCGGAGACTGTCGAGCAGATTCCCGAGTACCTGCGCAACGTGGTCGGCGGCCGGCCACTGCCGCAACACGTGATCGAAGAGATTCAGCGCCGCTACGCGCTCATCGGCCACAGCCCTCTGACGGAAATCACGCTGGAGCAAGGAAGGCTGGTGGAGATCGAGCTTTCCCACCCTAGCGGTAAAAACCAAGACGCCGCGAGGGTGGGGCACCCGGCATCTGGCGAGTTGGCCGCGACTGGTGAGCCCGTGCCGGTTTACGTCGCCATGAGAAACTGGCGCCCGTATATTCCTGACGTGATCAAAAAAATGCGCGCTGATGGCGTGGAAGAGGCTGCGGTACTGTGCCTTGCGCCGCACAACTCGCGCACCAGTGTAGGCTTGTATCGCAAGGCTGTCGAGGCCGAGTCAGCGGGCCTGCGCATCGACTTCACCGAAGGGTGGGCGCAGCATCCGCTGCTGATTGAAGCATTCGCGAAGAGGCTGCGTCCTGCGTTTGCACGGCTCAGCGCGGAAGTGGGCGCGCCAGTTCCGGTGTTGTTTTCCGCGCACAGCGTGCCGAGCCGGACCATTCAGGCTTCTGAAGGCCAAGCTGCCGACCCTTATGCTGATGACGCAAAGCGCACGGCTGCTCTGGTTGCCGGGCGCGTGCCGGAAATCCCGCAATGGTGGTTTGCTTTTCAGAGCCAGGGCGCAAGCGGCGGCGAGTGGATTGGACCAAGTGTCGAGGAGACGCTGGAAACTATTGCCGCGTCGGGCGCACGGACGATTTTATTGCAGCCCATCGGCTTTCTCTGCGATCACGTCGAGATTCTCTACGATGTGGACATTCTCTTCCGCGAATTTGCGGCAAAGCTGAATCTGCGGCTGGAGCGACCAGAGTCATTGAATGCTTCTGTCACCCTCGCCAAGGCAGTTGCGGACCTGACGCAGCAGGGGCTGGCGCGACTCAGCAGCCTTTGAAGCCTCCGCTCGGGAACGGGCGGTGAGGAAATTACCAGAAGTATGCGGCCTCGATCTTTGGAGTGCCTGGCTCGCCATCGATAATCTGGGTGCTCAAAACAATCTCCATATTCTTCTTGTCACCGGCGGCCTGGGCGGCACGCTGCAACTGAGCCAGATCATCAGAGTCGGTAAGAAATTCCCCAGCGGCGATGGTGCCGCCACGCGCCAAGCCCGCGACAATCACCGTCAACTTTCCTGTATTTGTGTCGGTGAAGCGAGCTACGATCGCATAGTCACGATAGT
>JBAPYY010000374.1:0-4161 GCA_049284975.1 Occallatibacter sp. | reverse complement strand
GTGCAGAACACACCTTCAGGAAAAGCGTAACAACTGATGCAGGAACACGAGTGCAGTTCGACATTGCAAGAATACGGCAACCTTCCTGTGGAGAAATCCACGAATATGGATGGCGCTTCGCGTCTGTTGCGGCTTGCCATTTTAGCCGAAGAACTTGGGGCTGAGCCGGTAGCCGAGGAAGCACACGAGCTCGCGGCACGGGTTTCTGAGGGACGTTTCTATGTAGCTTGTATCGGTCAGTTCAAGCGAGGCAAATCCACCCTGCTGAACGCTCTGGTCGGCTTCGAAGTTGTCCCCACCGGATATGTTCCGGTCACGGCGGTGCCTACCGTGATTCGGTTTGGCGATGAGCTTCGGGCGCGCGTTCGCATGAGAGACGGAGCCTGGCGGGACGTTGACCTGCCCGACTTGAAAGAATACGTCACCGAAGAACTGAATCCCGAAAACAAGAAGAACGTAGACGGCGCTGAAGTATTTGTGCCTAGCCCTTTGTTGTCTTCCGGCATGTGTTTTGTTGATACGCCGGGTTTGGGCTCGGTGTTCACCGGAAACTCGGCAACCACGCAGGCATTCATTCCTCACATTGATGCGGGACTGGTTGTGGTCGGAGCCGATCCACCGATTGCAGGCGAAGAGTTGGCACTGGTGGCGTCAGTCGGGCAGCAAGTTCAGGATTTAATCCTGGTAATTAACAAAGCCGACCGCACAACAGATCCAGAGCGTGCTGCGGCGGTCAAATTCACGCGCGAGATTTTGGAAAAGCGCTTGCATCGGCAGATGGGCGAGGTATTCGAGGTTAGTGCCGCCGAGCGGATGGAGAACCGCGGCCCGCTAAGGGATTGGGAAAAGCTGCTGGCGAGCTTGCATCGCCTGGTTGAAGACTCGGGTAGAAATCTTGTTCGCGCGGCCTGCGACCGAGGCCTTCAGCGCTTGAGCGAACAACTACTGGCTATTATCACCGAGGACCGTGACGCCCTTCAGCGGCCAATCGAAGAATCCGAGCGGCGCATTGAACTGATGAGGAAAACCATCATCGAAGCTGAGCGCTCCATGCGCGAACTGGATTACCTGTTTATGGCGGAACAGCACCGGCTTTCGGACCTCTTCGGCGAAAGGCACAAGCAGTTTTTCCGCTCCGCATGGACGGAGTCTGAAACCGAATTTAGCAAAGAGCTACCGTCCATACCCCTCGGCTTTGGCCCGCATTATCGACGCCGTGTGATGCACATGGCGCAGGAGATTTCGCGCCGCAGGGTTGTGCCCTGGCTCAAACCTGAGCAGGAAGAGGGCGAGCGCCAGTATCGTGCCGTGGCCCTTCGATTTGTGGAGATGGGAAACAATTTTCTGAAAAAACTTGCTGATGCGGGCATGAGCGAACTAACGCGGATGCCTCATGCGCTCGATCCGGAAAAAGGCTTGCGCGTGCGCTCCGGATTCATATTCGAAGACTTCATCGGGACTGCGCAACCGGCATCGCCGCTGCGCTGGCTCGCCGATATGTTCTTGCCATTTGTGGGCGGACGCAAACTCATCACGAACGAAGCGCGAGAATTTCTGCGGCATCTTTTGGAAGTGAACAGCTCGCGCGTACAGAACGATATTCTCAATCGCATTATGGAAAGCCGAGACCGCCTGGAGGTGGAGATTCGAAAGCTGCTGCATGAAATCAGCCGCATTGCAGAACAGGCGCTCAGCTGGGCGCGGAAAGTCAAAGAAGAGGGAACTCCTGCTGTGCAATCCGCAGTTGAACGGCTTGACCGGCTGGAGCGGGAGGTTTCGGCGCTTGTCTAAGCGCTTTCCGAGGAGCGCGTTGGTCGGATGATCACTTCACTTCACTGACGCGAGATGCTATGCCGCAGAATTTGAGGAACTTAGTTGTTTGCCAGGCACCGGCTTCCCGGCCCGAAAGTTATTCCTGCCGCATCCAGTTGAATATCTAAAGTACTGCGTCAGCGGTCACATCTCATGGAGTTTGACCGCTCTATAATATAAACATCTGTCACAAAACGCTGTCTTTAACTCTACAAAGGAGCACAACTCCGTATGCATACGCACGAAATTGAACAAATGTGTGTAGTTGCCAAAGGGCCGAATCACGGCCCGGCGCCTATTCCACAAGAAGGCCGTTGGACCAAGGCAAAAGAAGTGAGCGACATCTCCGGTCTGACCCACGGCGTGGGCTGGTGCGCTCCCCAACAAGGCGCATGCAAGCTGACGCTGAACGTCAAGAACGGAATCATCGAGGAAGCGCTGATTGAAACGATCGGTTGCAGCGGAATGACGCATTCGGCAGCCATGGCCGCTGAGATTCTCCCCGGCAAAACCATTCTTGAAGCGTTGAACACTGATCTGGTCTGCGATGCGATCAACGTGGCGATGCGCGAGCTGTTTTTGCAAATCGTTTACGGCCGCACCCAGACAGCGTTTTCAGAAGACGGACTGCCCATCGGCGCCGGCCTCGAAGATCTGGGCAAAGGCCTGCGCAGCGTGACCGCAACCATGTATGGCACCAGCGAAAAAGGTGCGCGCTATCTTGAATTGGCTGAAGGTTATGTGACTGAAATCGCTCTTGACGAAGATAACGAAATCATCGGTTATAAGTTCGTTCGCCTGGGCGTCATGATGGACTCCATTGCCAAGGGAGTGGATGCGCAGACCGCGCTGACCAAGGCAACCGGTACGTATGGCCGCTTTGCCGACGCCGTGAAAACCATCAACCCGCGCAAGGAATAAGGAGAAGACAATGGCTTTGTTTGAAGGATACGAAAGACGAATCGCACAGGTCGACTCCTTTCTTGCCGCTGCCGGTATTGAGTCGCTCGAGAAAGCCGAGAAAGTCTGCCTGGACAAGAATGTTGACGTGCGAAAGATCGTGAAATCGATCCAGAACATTTCATTTGAAAATGCCGGGTGGGCTTACCTAATTGGCGCTGCAGTCGCCATCAAGAAGAAGCAGACTGTCGCTGCTGAAGTGGCCGAAACGCTCGGCGCTGGCTTGCAGGCTTTCTGCATTCCCGGTTCCGTTGCCGATGATCGCAAAGTCGGCATCGGACATGGCAATCTGGCAGCGAGGCTGCTGCGCGAAGAGACGGAATGCTTTGCGTTTTGCGCGGGGCACGAATCGTTTGCCGCTGCAGAGGGCGCTATCGGTCTGGCTCGTTCCGCGAATAACGCGCGCAAGACTCCGTTGCGCGTGGTGCTGAACGGCCTGGGCAAAGATGCGGCTCTCATCATCTCGCGCGTCAACGGATTCACTTATGTGCAGACCGAGTTCGACTATGCGACAGGCAAGCTGAACGTGGTTCGCGAAAAGGCATATTCCAAAGGCGAGCGCGCCGCCGTTCGCTGCTATGGCGCTGACGATGTGCGTGAAGGCGTTGCCATCATGCACCTGGAGCGCGTCGATGTCGCCATTACCGGCAACTCGACGAATCCTACGCGCTTCCAGCATCCTGTAATGGCGATCTACAAGAAGGAGCGGCTGCTTGACGGGAAGAAATTCTTCTCGGTGGCTTCCGGCGGAGGCACAGGCAGAACGCTTCACCCCGATAACATGGCTGCTGGTCCGGCTTCTTACGGCATGACCGACACTATGGGCCGTATGCACTCGGATGCGCAGTTTGCCGGGTCGTCTTCCGTACCCGCGCACGTTGAGATGATGGGCTTGATCGGCATGGGCAACAACCCCATGGTCGGCGCATCGGTCGCTGTCGCGGTCGCGGTTGAGCAGGCGATGAAGGCGTAAAGTAATCGGCGCTCCATTCTTTCGTTTTGTTTTGGGGCGAGAGAATGGGGCGCTTCGTCGTTTGCGGCCGGCGTTCGTAAGCTGGATTCGGTAGGTTGCATCGGGCACGGCTGACGTGCATACCAAGGGTGCCAAAATGGGAGCGCTAGTCTGTTATGGGAGGAGTTGGAAGAAGAAGCCTGAGAAGATGGTGACCTGCGCTCATTTTCTGTTGTCATGGATGAATCAAGTGCCGTAGGTAGAGCACAGTACGCCCCGTCAGATTGGCCGAGTACCGGCCAGGTTGCAAAGAGATACCTTTGAAGGCGGATAATCTCTTGTCAATTCGTGCTTGCGGTTAGGCGATGACTTTAAGTACCATGGTAGGACAAACGCAATGGCGACGGCCCCCGTAATACCAATTCGTCCCCCTCGGC
>JBAPYY010000373.1:0-4316 GCA_049284975.1 Occallatibacter sp. | reverse complement strand
TGTAGCGCCGGTCTCCTGACCGGCTGTGGTGGGGGCGTCCTCGCCCGCACTTGTCCGGAGCATTTACCAGATATTGCGCGGTCGCGATACTGGGTGTCCCATCCATTCGCCTTTTTCCCTGCGAATGGGTGGGAACGGCATAAGCTGATATGCGTTTCTCAAGCGCTGAAAGCTAGGAGCTAGAGGCTAGAAGCTAAAATCGAAAGTGTGACCTCCGAATCCCATCAACGTTTCACCTTCGTTCAACGCCTCGTTCTGGCCGTGGTTCCACGCCTCATGTGGGCGCTCATTTGGCTTGTCAGCCCAACCTGGCGCTTTGAAGTCATCGCAGAAGACGGCGTCACACCCGTCCTCTTTGGCGAGAAATCTCCTGCCAAGATTTTCTGCTTCTGGCACCAGTGCGTACTGCCTTGCACGGTCTACTTCCGCCGCTCCCTCGCCGTAATCCTCATCAGCCAGAGCTTCGACGGCGAACTCATCACCCGAATCCTCAAGTTGTTCAGCTTCGGCGCCGTCCGCGGCTCCAGCAGTCGCGGCGCGCGCGAGGGTTTGCTCGGGCTGGCCCACGTCATCGAAACCGGCCGCACCGCCATCTTCACCGCCGACGGACCGCTAGGCCCCATCTATCAAACTAAGATGGGCCCCATCAAGCTGGCGCAAATAACCGGCGCACCCATCGGCGCATTTCACCTGCAACCCGAGCACGCATGGGTCATTCCCGCATGGGACCGCTTCCTCGTGCCCAAACCTTTCACGCGCATCTGCGTCAGTTGGGGGCCATGGACCCACGTCCCCGCCGATCTCGCGCCGGAAGATTTCGAGACCAAGCGCCAGGAGCTCAACGACGCCATCGAGCGCGCGCGCATGCGCTCCTACGACTACTTCAAGAAGGCTAAAGTATGACCGGCCTGCGTCCTAATTCCGCCTATCAATGGAACAATATTGGGTGCCCCACTCTCGCCGCGTTCTTGTTTTTGCGGCTAGGGTGGGATAGCGCCGCGCTATCTTTTGGGTCTCGACCCGCAAGAAGGACCCAGCCGTGACCGGCCTGCGCGTATCCGATTTTGACTTCGACCTTCCCGCGGAGTTGATTGCGCAGCAACCTCCCGCCGAGCGCGGCCAGAGCCGCATGTTAGTGATGAATCGCGCCACAGGAGCGTTACGCGACGCAACTTTCGCCGAGTTTCCCTCGCTGCTCAATCCTGGCGACTTGCTGGTTTTGAACGATACTCGCGTCATTCCCGCGCGCCTTTACGCCCGCCGCACTCTGCTCCGCGACCACGAGAAACCATCCGGGCAGATCGAAGTAATGCTCACCGAGCGGGTAACTGCGGGTGCCCCATGTCCGGATTTTCGGACATGGGAAAGCACGAATTCGGGCACCCCATCCGACTGTCATCCTGAGCGAGCGGAGCGAGTCGAAGGACCTGCATTTTGTAACGACACGGCGAACGAGGCAAATCGCGAACAAATGTCGGGTGCCCCATCCATTCCGCGCTCTTCAGCGGAATGGGTGGGAGACCACCAAACTCCATGCGCTCCAGGTCCCGCTCTTGGGACCTGGGAAGCTAGAGACTCCGACTCTTCAGCATCCCGCGAAAACCTCTGGCGCGCACTCGTTCGTCCGGGCCGCAAAGTCGCCATCGGCGAGATTCTCGTTTTCCCCGATCCCTCCGGCAGCATCGCTCTTGAAGCCGAAGTCATCGAGCGCGGCCAATTCGGTGAGCGCCTGCTGCGCTTCAAACCGGTAGACGATTTCTTCGCCGTCCTCGACCGCATCGGCCACATCCCTCTACCGCCCTACATCCGCCGTGACGATGAAGCTACAGACCGCGAGCGCTACCAGACCGTCTTCTCCCACGAACGCGGCTCAGTGGCCGCGCCCACCGCCGGACTGCACTTCACGCCTCAAATCCTCGATGCGCTCACCGCCCGCGGCGTCGAAATCGCGCGCCTCACGCTCCACGTCGGTCTCGGCACCTTCGCGCCTCTGCGCGTCGAACGAGTCGATGAAGTCCGCCTGCACCGCGAGCGTTACTCGCTCTCCGCCTCCGCCGCCGAAGCCATCAACCGCGCCGTCTCCGAAGGCCGCCGCATCGTAGCCGTCGGCACCACGGTTGTCCGCACTCTGGAGCATTGCGCACTTCAAGCAGCAGGCCGTCCACTCGAATCCCACTCCGGCGAGACAGAAATTTTCATCTCTCCCGGCTTCCAATTCCGCATGGTCTCTGCGCTGCTCACCAATTTCCATCTACCCCAATCGAGCCTGCTCATGCTGGTCTCGGCCTTCGCCGGACGCGAGCCAGTCCTCGCCGCCTATCGCCATGCTGTCCAGCAAACCTACCGCTTCTTCAGCTACGGCGACTGCATGTTCCTTTTGTGACTTCGGGTGCCCCATCCTTGCCGCGTTTTTGTTTTTGCGGCTAGGGTGGGTTTGGCCGAGCTGCTGACTCGCTGAGCCCCACTCCCTGCTAAACTCGTTTCGTGACAGACCAATCCAAGCCGCCCGTATTCCTCCTCGACACCATGTCGTTCATCTTTCGCGCTTACCACGCGATGCAGCGCTCGCGGCCCATGTCCACGCGCGGGGGCCTGCCCACCGCTGCCATCTATGTTTTTGTGAACATGATCAAAAAGCTGCGCCAGGATTTTCACCCGCGCTACTTTGCCGCCGTCTTCGATGTGAGCGGCGAAGTCTTCCGCGACGAACGCGCCCGCGCCATGAAACCGCTGCGCAAGTGGAACGGCAAGACGCAGAGCTTCGAAGATGTGGACTACGAAGGCTACAAGGCCAATCGCGCATCCATGCCCGAGGACCTGCGCCGCCAAATTCCTTACATCCGCCGCGCTCTCGAAGCCCTGCGCATTCCCATCCTCGAAGCCGAAGGTTTCGAGGCCGACGACGTCATCGGCACTCTCGCTCGCGAGGCCGCCGAAGAGCGGCATGAGGTCTTCATCGTCTCCGGCGACAAGGACATGATGCAGTTGGTCACGCCAACCGTAAAGATTCTCAACCCGCAAAAAGACAACCTCATCCTCGATCCCGCCAAGGTCGTCGAAGTCCTTGGAGTTCCGCCGGAGAAGGTAATCGACGTGATGGCCCTGCGCGGCGACGCGGTCGATAACATCCCCGGCGCGCCCGGCATCGGCGACAAAGGCAGCGTCGATCTGATTGTTGAATTCGGCTCTTTGGACGCAGTGCTCGAACGCACCGCCGAGGTCAAGCGGAAAAGTTATCGCGAGTCGCTCGAACAAAATCGAGACGCCGTCCTTCTATCAAAAGAACTCGTCACCATCGACTCCCATGTCCCGCTCACGCTTGATCTCAAGGCGATGGAAACACAGCAGCCCGATCTCGAGGCCTGCCGCGAGCTTTTTACCGAGCTTGAATTCACTTCGATGCTGCGCGAACTCGCGCCCTCTGAATCCGCGCCGAATATCGAACTCATCGAAGAGCCGACAGAATCCCAGGCCGCCGCGTTCTACGCCGCTGCGCGCTCCCATGGATTTGCCTTCGCCCTCGACACCAAGCCACCCGCTCCTGAAGAAGCGGAAGATGAACCGCAGCGATCACTCTCTCTGCTCGATGCAGCCGAAGCCGCCGAAAAGCAATCAAGCTTCAACGTGGGCGTCTGCGCTGAACCTGCAACCACCTTGCGCCTGACGCTCACTCCCGAATTGCACACCTTACTGGAAGACGCAGCGATTCCCAAACAAACGCACGATTGGAAGTCGGCGCTGCATTTGCTGACTGCGCAACGCGTAGCATTGCGCGGCGCAGTCGACGACACCATGCTGCTCTCTTACGCGCTCAACCCAACTCACTCCACACAGTCGCTCGCCGATGTGGCCGCGCGCCACTCGCAGCCCGCGCCTTCCACGCTCGCCGCCGGCGCCGCGGCGATTCGCGCGCTCGTCCCATCACTGCGCGCCGAAGTCGAAAAAGGCGGCCTCGACCGCGTCTACGCGATGGACCTCGCCCTTGCGCCGGTTCTCTTCCGCATGGAACAAGCCGGGGTGCGCATCGATCTCAGCGTGCTTGACGGGCTCTCCAAACGCTTCGCCATCGAGCTTGAGCGTGTCGGCGAGCAAATTTTCTCGCTGGCCGGACGCCGCTTCAACATCAACTCGCCCAAGCAACTTGGCGAGGTACTTTTTACTGATCTCGGCCTGCCCACGCCAGCCAGTCGCGGCAAAGGCAAGGCCGCCTCCACCGCGCAGGATGTACTTGAATTTCTCGCGGAAAAGCACGATGTTCCGCGCCTTGTCCTCGAATTCCGTCATCTCTCCAAGCTCAAATCAACCTACATCGACGC
>JBAPYY010000372.1:0-4094 GCA_049284975.1 Occallatibacter sp. | reverse complement strand
GCGGATACCTGCGCGATGTTCCTGTTCAACTGCAAGCCAGCCGTGGTCGTCAACCCTTCAATGTCCACAAACTGTCCGGCCGCCAAACTATTCGCCGCAGTGAACGTAGCCATGCCCGACGTAACGCTGAATGCCGTGATCGTCGAAACTGTCCCTTCAGCCGCGCCGTTCCACAGTATGCGAACTGGGCCATTGGCCACCGAGGAGCTTCCCACAACTCCTTCTATCTGGCAGGAGTCATACGCGTTGATAGTGGACGACACCACATAACTGTGCGGGCCAGGGAACTCAACCACTCCGCCGTAAGGCACAACCCCGCCGTTATAGCAGGCGTTGAAGGCAGCTTGAATAGCCGCCGTATCGTCGGTCACGCCGTTGCCCACGGCGCCGAATTGCGTCACGTCATAACGTGCGCCAATGCTGGCCATGTTCTTTGCCGACAACGTGCTTGATGTGCTCACTGGCCCTGTAAACGCCGCTCCTGTAATCGCTGCTCCGCCCAGGTTCGTCAGCGCCCCTGAGGCCGTTGAAGCTCCCGTTCCGCCTGCCGAAACCGAAACCGTATTCGTACCCGAGAGTACCGTTCCGCTCCCGTTGTAAAAGGCAATCTGCCCACTGGTTCCCGTGTTAACCGTGCCGCTGCCGCTCCCGGTCCCGCTCCCGCAGGCAGCGCCTGTATTCGTTACATATCCCGAGTTATCTACCTGCAGGCAGTTGTGCCCGCTGCTTGCCGCCAGCCCTGGAAACTGAATCGCCGTCATGCCCGTAAAGCTTGCGTATAGCGTGCTGTTGTTGCCCCCGTACACCTTGAATCCTGTTCCCGCTCCGCTCTCATAATTGATCCGCACAACTCCCGCAGCTTTCGAGGCGTTTACGTAGGTGTCGCCGCTGTTGGTGCTCTGGTAAGCCATAAAGCTGTCCAGGCCGCCCGTGGCCGAGTTCAGCGCCCAATCATTGTTCGCGTTCTTCACCATGTACCACTGGCTGTTTCCATTCCAGTCGTTGTATATGAGAGATTCCTTCTGACTCGCCGTCGCTCCCGCCTGAAGAATGTAATCTATCTCCGCATTTCCCTGGTTCTTTACCGTCGCCGATCCGGCAAGCGTTGAAGCTCCTCCTACCTGCAAGCTCCCGTTGAACTGCGCATTCCCCGCGCCGCTGATCGTTGCCACCGTGCTTTCGTTCGCGCCGCCCGACCCAATCACCACCCCGCCAGTTCCTGAATTTGCTGATCCATTCAGCACCACCGCGCCCGTCCCGGCTGAGTTGATCGCCGTCTGGTCGTTGGTGCTCGATTGCCCATTGTTATACTGCCCAATCGACAGCCGGTTTACGTTGTTCAACAGATCGTCAATCTGATAGAACTGTTCGCCGGCTGTCGCATCCGAATACCCTTCAAGCCAGCGGTATCCATAATCCGTCTGAATCTCGTTCAATAACCCGCGTTCGTTTCCTGTCCCGATTCCAAGGCGATAGTGGTTGGTCAGCGTCGCATCCGCCTGGCTTCCGTACCAATCGCCACTCAAGCCGTTGAAGCTCCGGTGAAACGTATCCAGAAAACTGTTGCGCGTCCCGTTGTCGGTCAGTTGTCCGGTAAACATCGTTCCGCCGGTCATCCAACTGTTGTACGAACTGCCCGCGTCCGCCACAATCTGGTTGGTCGAGTTCTCGTTCCGCAGACCAACAATCGTGTTATTCTGCGCGTTCGCTCCCAGGTGTAACGCCGTTGCGCATCCCTCAATGTCTCCGCCGGTAAACGTGTTTCCATCGCCCTGTTGCAGGTTGATTCCATAACTCCCGCTGACCGGGTTTCCCCCGCTCGTCGGGCAATCGATGTGCAACCGCAAAAAAGTGCTCGCGTTCATCCAGTCGGTGGCCGCGGGATTCGATATTTGGTGCCCAATCGCATTCACCGCTGTCTGGAATCCATCAAATTCGTTATCGAGAAATGTTCCGCCTGTATAATTCCCCGTCCCGTCCAGTGTCATGCCTGTCTGGTTTCCGTTACCGAGAAAGTACAAGCTTTCCAGATCCATCTCCTGCGTCCGATAAGCCGCCAGCCCTTGCGCGGTTTCGCTCGTCGATGAGGTTATATTGATCGCCACATTATCCAGATGAAAGCCCTGCGTGTCTGCCGCATAAGTCGGATCTCCCACCTGCACCATTGCCCCTGTTCCCGAATACAGAAACACCGTGCCGCCCTGGCTCCCGCTCGCGGTGCTCGTCCCGCGCAATGCGCAACCACGCAGCGAAACATTCCTCGTTCCCGCCGTCACAATAATTTGGTTGCTTGTCGAAATCGTGGCACAAGGCAGCAGCACCGTCGCATTCCCCGTCGAAATCGTCAGACTCGATCCCATGGCCAGCGTTCCCGTGAAATTGCGCGCATCGCATGTTCCGCCATTCGTCTGGCTCAACCCGCTCAGGCACGCACCCAGCTTCGCTCCAAAATCCGCTCCCGGAAATTGGTCCACCTGATACAGCGCTCCCAATTCCACGCTCGTCAGCGGCCCTGTCATCGTCGCGCCTGTCAGCGGCACGGCCAAAGCGGATTGTTCGTCCGCGTAATGTTTGTCTGCTGCTTGCATCGGTTGCGTCGGATCGCAGCACAGCGTCAGCGGCCCCGTCAGCGTTCCGCCCGATGCCGTCAGCAAGCTTTCCGAGAGCCCCGCGATCGCCTGATTCACATACGCTTGGTTTACGGCCTGCACCGCTTGCGACGATGGCATCACCTGCGCCTGCACCTGTCCCAGCGTCGCCTGTGCTCCCTCTGGAATCACCCAATATTGAGTGTTGGTCGACCCGTCACTCATGTAGTACACCGCCGTGTAATACAACCCCGCCGGCGTCGCTCCCTGGTTCGGAGCCAGGCTCACGCTCACAAATCCATCTGGCGCAATCGCCACCGTCGTACTGTCGGCAGTCACTAGTTGGCCGCTCGCCGTCGTAAACGATGGCCAGCTCACCACCAGTGTTCCTGTGCCAGGCTGTCCATTCGCCAGATATACCGTCCCTTGAACGGTCGTCGTGCTCATCGCCTGCGCGTCCGCCGCCTGTCCCGGCAATACGCCCATCATGCACATCACCAACGACAACAACCCCATCCATCCGCCGGCGCTGAACCACTTTTGATTTGTGAGCTTCATCTGTCTCTCTTCTTTCTTCCCGAAATAACGCCAAAGAATCATCCGCTAACTTACTAACTCGCTAACTCCGCGGATCGTCGGGTGCCCCATCCATTTCGCGCTCTTTGCGAAATGGGTGGGATAGTACAAACGCCCCGTGTCCCACCCTCGGTGCTGTCATTCTGAGGGGAGCGCACCGCAGTCGAAGAACCCGCATTTCGTTTCAGTGCACCTGGGGCGGGAAAGCACAAATGTCGGGTGCCCCAACCATTTCGCGCTCTTCGCGAAATGGGTGAGATAGCACAATCGCCCCGTACCCCACCCTCGGCGCTGTCATTCTGAGCGCAGCGAAGCGGAGTCGAAGAACCCGCATTTCGTTCCAGTGCAACTGGGTTGGAAAAACACAAATGCCGGGTGCCCCATCCATTTCGCGCTCTTTGCGAAATGGGTGGGATAGTACAAACGCCCCGTGTCCCACCCTCGGTGCTGTCATTCTGAGCGGAGACGAACTCCCTAACTCGTTACTCATCTTCCGGTTCAGGTTCCGGCCCGTCCCACTGCTTCTCCGCTGCCAGCTTCTCCGCATAACTGCAAAGCTGCTCCATCACCACTTCGTCTTCGCAGTCGATTTGTCCCTCTGCAAGCGCAATCAGCAGCCTCGCGCACGTTGCGTTGCCCTTTTTCGCGCCCTCGGTCAAGCCTTTTGTGATCGTGTCACTGTTGTCTTCCAGAGCCTTGTCAGCCGCCATCGCCATCTTTGCTGTCCCGCGACTGACGGCCTTCTTCTCAAGCCCTCTCGCGGACGGTTTCCGAACCACTGTCTGCCTCTGTCTTCCCAACACTATTTCTCCGCCAACCCCGTTTCACAACTCCACGCCCTCGAAATCTTCTCCGCTGAAAGAGAAAGGGGTGATTCCTCATAGGAATCACCCCCCGCATTCTCCGAATTGCTTTCAGTCTCTCCCCACG
>JBAPYY010000371.1:0-5270 GCA_049284975.1 Occallatibacter sp. | reverse complement strand
GGGTAAATACAGGGAAGGCCGGCGCAGTCGGGAAGGGCTGGGCGTCTGTTGCAGCCCCGTTATCCTGTCCTGCCAGCACAACCCACTCACCGGTTGGAGCTTCCGCGCACAGCAACAGATTCATCTGGCCCTCGGTGGTGGTGTGATACATGCCTACGCCTCCCCGAAGAACAAACCGATCTGTGTGGGGCAGCGACCAGGCAAAACCCACACGCGGATTCCATGTGTTTTGGCCGTTGCCATTGAACCCGAATGTGTTCTTTCCCTGTATCACTCCGGTGGGAATTGCGGGGCCTTGGTAATTGGAGTTAACCACGTAACCGTTGAAACTGCCCGTCGCAGATGGATTGGGATTAATCGCGGACACATCCACGTTGCCCCCGCCATTGGCAGACCCGAGGTCGCCCATGTGCTCCCAGCGGAAGCCAAGGTTGAGCGTGAGGCGCTTCGCTACTACGTAGTCGTCTTGAATGTAGCCGTTGGCGTCCTTGTATCGCCAGTCGCGCTTGAAGTTTCCAATACCCTCGTACGACTCGTAAACATTGCTCCATCCGGTGTCATATATGTTCCCCTGTCCCAGCAGAAAATCCGCCCACGATAGATAAAGCACGTAGGCCTCGAAGTCAAACTTCTCCATGTTGTCCCTGCCATAGGTAAAGCCGCCGCCGAAGGTGAACTGGTGCTTTCCCTTGACCCAGGACAACGTGTCAGTGATGGCGTACTCTTCCTGCAAAAAGGCCAGCGCTGAAGTTGTGCCCGCCTGGAAACCATCGCTTAACATCCAGAGATTGGGGTACGCGTCATCCTGTGCCGGGACGTTCATGCCCAGGCTTGAAAAGGTAAACGCATTGCCGTAGGTCTGATCCGATACCGACCTATGAAGCCCAACCAGGAATTGGTTCACTAAGCTGGGGCTCAGTGTGTAGGTGTCTCCGACCGAGGCCACATCGAAGCGCTCCGGCTGTTTGAGTGGAAATCCTTCAGTCTCGTATAAAGTGGTCCACTCCACGTTACTGAGCGCGCCGAAATAGCGAGCCGCGATCTTGTTGCGGTCCGATTTCAGGTAATCGCCGTTCACCATCCATTGGTTTTCATTGAAAAAGCCGGGCTGGCTGATATATGCAGTGCCCTCGCTATCGATTGCGCCATAGTTGGAAGGATTAACACCCGAAGAGTTGATACTCTGCGGTGTCGGTACCACGTATTGACCGTTGGGCAACTTAGCCTGGAGAAGGTTCAAAGCTTGCGGAGCGATATTTGAGCCATCGGGGCTAACCACGCCAGCCCAAGCGCCAAGGTAGCCGGCCTGGCCGCCGAAAGCCGCTCCCAATCCCGCTGCCGACCTGTCGTTTGTAATTGGGGGCAGATACTCTAACTTATGGTTCGATGGGTCGGTTTCATTGTACTGCTTTGTGCCCTGATAGGAACCAAAGAGCAGAACCTTGCTCTTGACTAATGGACCGCCAGCGGTAAGACCATATTGATTCTGCCGAAGAATGCCACGCGGCTGGCCGGATCGCTTCGCAAACCAGTCATTGGCGTTGAGATCTTCGTTCCTGAAAAACTCGAACAGCGATGCGTGGAAGTCGTTGGTGCCGCCTTTTGTAATCACATTGACGTTGGCCCCGGCATTGCGCCCCGTCGTTGCGTCAAATAGGGCCGTCTGCACTTTGAATTCCTGGATGGCGTCGGGATTGGGAGCCGGAATTCCCGACGAGTAAATCCATGAACCCTGTATGTCGTTAATCGTGAGGCCGTTCATCTGAAAATTGTTGTCGGTCGAAGTGGCTCCCTGGCTCATGATACTTCCGCCCCCGGGATTCGCGTCTTGGCTGCCGCCGCCTCTTCCAATATTTCCCGCGTTGTTGACCTCTTGGGCGACGCCTGGGTTCAAACCGATAACCTGCGTAAAGTTACGCGTAACCAAAGGGAGGCTTTCAAGCATCTCGGAATCCGTCACGCGCCCCAATTCACTCGATTCGGTCTGCAACTCCACGCTTGCAGATGCCACGGTAACCGTCTCCGTCACCTCGCCCGTTTCCAGTGGCATGTTCTGTACCGTTGTCTCCGCCACGACCACCTGCACGTCCGGCGACAAGGCTTCCTTAAACCCCGGTTTTGTCACTTCGAGCGTGTATTGCCCCGGCGGAAGCAGGGACATAAGATACAGTCCGCTGTCGTTGGTTTTCGAGGTTCGTGTGTAGCCCGTGCCCACACCTGAAATCCTGACCTGGGCACCCACCACCACTGCGCCTGTGGGGTCCGTGATCGTGCCACTGATGGCGCCTGTTCCACCTGTCTGCGCGTATAGCATCCCGCAGGCTGCAAATAGCGCGCATAAGACGAACGTCACGAATGCGCTTCGGTAGGACGAGACAACTTGTTTGCGAGCGAGTTGCATATGTTGGGAGTAACGCACTTGTTTTTCTCCTCTTCGAATCTAGCCTCTCCGAATCTGGTCCCAGGAAAGAATTCACGTATAGTAAAAAAACAAACGGAGAACTCGACAGGTCCTGAGCAGACATTTTCATGTCATTTACTAACACCCGCGCCTTCAAGAGAGACTTCGGCGCGAATTGGTGACTGCATGCGTCTAAACCCGACGAGCGCGGCGGATCGGATTCCATTCCAACTTTGCGGAAGTTGCAGTAGACGCCGGCGCAGATTCCCCGCGGGAGGCGCAGCGCACGGAATGCCTTTGAATTATGTGATTCCGTCCTCCATCATTCCTTGTGACTTGCCGGTCTCCACAGTAACGATAGTTTGAGCATGAAGAGGCGAGGCCAGAAACAAAGCCATGAGCACAAGGACGAAAGCATCACGCGTGTAAGATCCTTCGAGATTGGCGCGCTTAAAGTCTCCTTCTATGCGTTGGGTAGATAGAGGTTCATCGACAACGTTCGTCACTCACCTGGCGAACCGCAGCCGTCACCGCTCATCGGGACTCGCTCGTCGCTGTTTACATTGCGCCTGCTGAGCCGGGAGTTTGGGCGAATATAAGCCGACGTTCCAATTCCAGCCAATCTCCCCGGTTGCTTTGCGCCGGCAAACGGTCTCTTCGTTGAACTCGTACATCCCTGGCATCAGATGATCTGACGGCTTTGGAGTTTCCTCGAATGCCATGTAAGCACCCGTTGGTCCGAACACCGGCCAGTCCGGCTCATGCGCGGCCTGCGGACGGCCTGTGCGCGCAAACGAGGTCCAATAGCCGGTCATGGCGTCTGAGAGCCTCGTCTCCACGGGCGTAGCGGGAATCTTCGGCCAGAGTGGCGGCGTGCCATTGAACGTACCGAATACATAGGGCAATTCGCTTGCGTGGAAACCATGCAGGCCGGCGGCGTCGGCGGCCGGGTACCCATGATCAAAAAAGTAGAGGTAAGACGGCTGCCCTATCGCGGTTTGTTTTCTAACAAGCCGCTGCGCCGTCCATCCGTACAGAGCGTCTCGCGTTGTGGCCAATACGCTCTCCTGCAGGTTGGAGCTTGGATACAGGCGCAGGAATTCATCGGCGAGATCACCATACCGGGCGCGAATCGTAGCTTCGTACTCGCCTGCACTCGCGGGTGGTTGCGGAGCGAGGATCCTCAACGAACGAATCTCGCCGCTGTTGAAGCCCGCGAGTATTGGCACAGGCGCCTGTTCGCCTCTGTCGAAAACGTCGACAAGTTGGCGTGGCAACACGTATCCGTCAATCGTGCCCCATGGTGCATATCCAGCCGCTGGCGCGGCGAGACTCAGCTTGTCTGCATCCATGGCTCTCATCGCCGCAATATCCGGCGCATGAAGCGCGGCAGCGAGCTTCACGCCGCTCTCCTCGGCAGAGGGCGAGCCGAAACTGGCCTTTCTCAGCTCGGGCGTGGAGATCATGTATGCGCTTTCCGAGATTGCCTTCGCGAATAAACCTCGAGCCGGGGGCGATGCCATCAGGTACATCACGCTCAGCGCGCCCGCCGATTCGCCTGCAATGGTCACGTTTGAAGGATCGCCGCCGAACGCGCGAATGTTGCGCTGCACCCATTTGAGAGCCTCGATCTGGTCGAGCAAGCCATAATTACCCGATACTCCCAGCGGCGACTCTTTGCTTAGTTCCGGATGGGCAAGCCAACCCAGAACACCCAATCGATAGTTAATTGAGACAACGACGATGCCTCGTCCAGCCATGCCCGCGCCATCGTAATTCTCCTCCCTGCTCGCACCTCCGACCAGCGCGCCTCCATGTATCCAGAAGAAGACTGGCGCGTTGTCCGCGTGGATCGGGGTCCAAATGTTCAGCGTCAGGCAGTCTTCGCTCATCGGCATAGGACCGCGGGTGTAGATATTGGAGAGTGTTGGTTTGGGCTGCCAGCATGCGGCTCCGAACTCGACTGCTTTTCTCACGCCTTCCCACGGCTGCATCGGGCTGGGTGGTCTCCAGCGCGCTGAGCCCACGGGGGGCAACGCATAGGGAATGCCCTTGAAAACTCGCATCTCGCCTTCCATCCGGCCCTCAATCGAGCCGGCAGGAGCGTTCACGACTGGGCCGTTTTTGTCATGAGATGAAGCGGGCATGGTTGTAACCTGTTGAGCGAAACTCGAAGGCGCCAAAACAACACAGGCGGTCGTGACGGACCAGGCTACCAGGCGACGAAGTAAGATCATCGGATTGTTCCTCCAACTGTACGGCTTTCATTTCTAAGCACGCGCGCCAGCGCCAGAAACAGCAATATAGCGGCAACGTACAACGACGCGAGCATGTAAAGTGCGATCTGCAACGACTGATGGGGATGGCTTGCGTGGAAAAAATCGCTGGCCGCGCCCACGAAGGTGGGGCCAAGGCCGAGACCGATCAGATTCATGATGAGCAAAAGCAGCGCGCCTGACATGACGCGCTGGTCTGGCCGCACTTCCTCCTGCACCAGAGTAACTGCCGACGTCAGATAGAAATAATTCAGAAACATCGTGACGGTGAGGAAGAGCAACGAGAGACGCCAAGACTGGGCCCAGACAAATGCGAGATAAAACGGGAGGGCAAGAGTAAGCGTCGCGGCGGGCACCAGCGCATAGGCCTGTTTCGAACGTCGCGTGAACCGGTCTATCGCCCGCCCGGAAGCGAGCATGCTCCCGCCCATTCCGATTGCAACAACCAACGCGTAATAGACGGCGACCTGCCTCAGCGTCATCCCTTTTTCGCGCATGAGAAAGAGGACTGCGAAGTTGGTCAGACCGTAGGTGATGAATTGGGTGGCGCCGCTGCCCAGTGCGGCGAGCATGAGAGAAGGCCGCGAAATGAA
>JBAPYY010000370.1:0-4216 GCA_049284975.1 Occallatibacter sp. | reverse complement strand
CACATCGCGTTGTACTTGGAGAAACCGATGCTGTTTCTCTCGCCGATGTTCGAGGCAATGGCCCCGCCGGGATCGATGGGGCTGGTGGTCGAGAGGGTTGTGAACGGATGCACCTGCGTGTTGCTTGCCGCGCCCACCACCTGGTTTGGGTTGGTTTGAATCATGAGATGATGGCCCCGCGAGCCGTAATAGCCGAGCGAGGAGAGCATGCCCCACGGCAGCGCCTGCTGGACATTCAAGTTGAAGCTTTCGATGTCGGCATTCTTGTAGTTGGGATTGGCCCAGGCCAACGAGATGCCGGAAGCCTTTGCGTCGGCATAGAGCGAAGAGACTGGAATCGCCGCGCCATTATAGGAGACAGCGGTGCTGAAAGGAGGGTTGGACGCCAGCGGCGTGACTACGCCCGACACGGGCTGGTCCACAAGGTAGCCGTATCCCCCACGCACTACGGTCTTGCTGGTGCCAAAGACATCGTATGCAAATCCCACGCGCGGTTCGACGTTGTAGTTCTGGCCGTACGCGGCGTTGTCCGCGAGGCCATTGGTTCCCACCTGAGTAAGGGTGAGGTTAGCAGGATTGAAAAGCACAAAACGATTTGCACCTTCAACCGGAGTTCCATTCCATTCAAAGCGCAAGCCGTATTCCAGATTAAGATTGCGCGTGACTTTGTAGTTGTCTTGCGCAAACAGTCCCAGCGAGTCGGCATAGACGCGGCTGGAGACGATATTCGGCTGGATGCTGAAGACGGTGGCCATATCAGTCTGAAAGAGACTGGTTGGAGTAGTCGAAGTAGTAAATGTCAGAGTGCCGATATTCCCGGCGAAGCTGGCCACGAGGAAGCGACGGAACTCGCCGCCCAGCTTGAGCGTGTGCTTACCCTGAAGCCTGGTGAGCGTATCCGACAAGACGCCCGTGGTGTCAGAGCGTCCTTGCGGAAATCCAGAAGGTCCGCCAAAGACCAGTCCAATATCGGATAGCGTGGTCTGAGGCAGGCCGACATTGCCACCGAGGCCATCGCCCAGGCCGACGCTGGTGGGGTCGGTGAGATTGGCTGGATTAAACGCGATGGAAATGCGATTGAAACCAAGTCGCGCCTCATTGACGAGGTTCGAACTGAAGATATGGGTCTCGCTGATGGTGCCAATCTGGCGATGCGCGGCGCGATGATCTCCCCAGCCGGGAATGGTGTCGCCCTGCAAGGCAGGCTCCGTGCGGACGTCCTTCTGGAAGGCATAGAAGCCATGCAGAGAATCGTTGGGACTGATTTGATGCAGGATGTCTACGGTAAATTGGTCGATCTGCACCGGACCAGGTGTGAACGAGACAAAGTTGGCACCACTATTGGGAAGCGGGATGAGCGCGGCCAGGGCAGCGGCAACGGGGTCATTGGCCTTATTAGCCGCTATCGCCGTTTGATTGGCTTGCGAAATCACCGCGCTGTTTTGCAGGATGCCCTGATGCTGGCGAAGGCCTTCGTAACTTCCGTAGAAGAAGGTGTGGCCTTTCCAGATTGGACCGCCAACAGAGCCACCGAAGTTGTCGCGCTTGAGCGGGGCCTTGTCGCCGGGAGTGCCAAGCGAAAGTCCGGTAGCGGGACTCGTGCTGCGATTAAAGTAGTTGCGCGCGTCAAGGGCCTCGTTGCGGAAGTAATCGAAGGCCTCGCCATGGAATGTGTCCGTGCCGGATTTAGTGGCAACCGTCACAATGGAACCATCGCTGCGGCCATATTCCGCGCTGAATGTGGAGTTATTGATCTTGAATTCGGACGTGGTGCTGATCGACGGCTGGAAGGTGATCTGGTTTTGACTTATATCGTTCAGATTGATGCCGTTGATCTGAAAGTTCACAGAGTCTTCGCGATTGCCCGCTGTGATGAAGGAGTTGGCGCCAAGACCGCGGCTGGGTGCGGTAAGGCTGCCCGCCGTGTCAGCCACTACGCCGCCCGGAGTAAGCACGGTCAGGTCGAGAAAGTGACGGCCGTTGAGCGGGAGTTCCTGCACAGTACTCCTGTCGATGACCTGACCAATGGTCATGGTCTGAGCTTCGATCTGCACGGATGAGCTCGCTACCTGTATGGTCTCTCCGGCAGTCGAGACGGCGAGGTGCATGTTCAGCGTAATCTGCCGATCGACATCCAGAGTGATTTTCGGCACAGTGTTGGCGCTGAACCCCGGAGCCGTAACCTTGACGCGATAATCGCCGGGCTGTAGTGAAGGCACATAATACAGGCCCGCCGGGTCCGTTTCAACGACGCGGTCGGCGCCGGTGGCCAGGCTATGCACCGTCACCTGCGCACTAACAATCACAGCGCCGCTGGGATCAGTGACCGTTCCGGAGAGCGAAGCAGTGGATTGCCCCCATGCTCCCACTGCGAATGTGCCGAGCAGAGCGACGATGCAGAACTGCTGGATATGTTTCATCATGACCCTCCAAAGGGGTTGATTGGTAATGACAAATTGACCAAGTTTGGGGAAGACGCCCGGTGTGCGCTGACCTCCCAGCGCAACAGGATGATACGGAGGATACGATATATCAGATTTCAGTGCAAGCATCTTTCGCTTTTTATTTCTGATGGCCGGTACTATTTCTTCGCTAGAGCCAATACCTGTTCATTCCCAATAGATTCTGAGAAATCCGCGATCTACAGCGGACCTCCTGGTCAGCACTGCGGAAGGCTCTCAACAGCCAGGACAGGACGGCGGCTGGTCTTCAGGCTCTTGTGACTCGCTCTCCCATGCAAGTAGAATTCTGCCCATGATGAAAATGATTCCCCGCAACCTGAAGATTTTCGCTCCCATTTTGCTGCTGTACCTCGCCACTACCGCGATTCAAGCGCAGGACTGGGCCAAAACGCGTCTTGAAGCCTCGCCTCGCCACCATGAATACGTTAAACTCAGCTACGGCAGCCGCACTCTTCAGGCCTTCGTCGTCTACCCTGAAGTGAAAGACAAAGCCCCGGTTGTCATTCTCATTCACGAAATATTCGGACTCACCGACTGGGCCAAAGAGATGGCCGACGAGTTGGCCGCGCAAGGCTTTATCGTGGTGGCGCCTGACTTGCTCTCAGGCCTGGGCGCCAATGGAGGAGGTTCGAGCGAGTTTCCCAGCCAGGACGCTGCTGTCAAGGCCGTTTCCGCTCTTGATCCAAACGCTGTGCTCGCCGATCTCGACGCTGCCGCCGATTATGCATTGCGGATTCCGGCGGCTAACGGCACAATCGCATCGGTTGGCTTTTGCTGGGGCGGAACGAAGTCCTTCGCTTTCGCCGCTCACCGCAAAGACCTTTCAGCGGCTTTTGTATTTTATGGTTCCGCGCCTTCAGACGTGAGCACGATTACCGCTCCTGTTTATGGCTTTTACGCGGCCAACGATGCCCGCATTACTGCCACTGTCCCGGCCACTATCGCAGCCATGACTGCGGCCGGCAAGAAATATGAGCCGGTAACTTACGATGGCGCGGGACATGGCTTCATGCGTGCAGGCGAAGACCCAGGAAATGCTGTTCCCGGAAACAAGGCCGCGCGTGAACAAGCCTTCTCCCGCCTTGTCACTCTTCTGAAGAATTTGAATTCAGCCCCTGCGACCATAAGCCAGAACGAGACTCTCACTGCCGCCGCACGGATTCAGTAAGTCTCAACGATGTATGGAAGTTCGCCGCCAACCAGTCTCGCAAAACGAAATCGAGCGCCTTTGGGATTCGGTCGCAAAACACACGGCCAATCCGCAGGCGGGCATCTTCGGGCCAGATTCCATCAGCTGGAGAGTCAATCGCGAATCCGCTTTGTTTCTTGGCGCGGGCCGGGCGGCTCTGCTGCAGTTGGCGCATCCCTGGGTTGCTACTGCGCTTGATCAACATTCCAATCTGCTCCACGATCCTCTCGCCAGATTCCACAACACTTTTCGCGTTGTATTCACCATGGTCTTCGGCACTCTCGATCAGGCGCTGGCAGCTTCTCGCTACCTTTATGAGCTGCACACGCGAATCCAGGGAGAACTTCCAGAGGGCGTCGCCGTTTATGCGCGAGGCTCTCGCTATGCTGCGAATGAAGTGAACGCGCTCGTATGGGTTTACGCAACTCTGATCGAAAGCGCGCTAATCGCGCACGACAGCGTGTTGCCGCCGCTTTCATCGTTTGAGCGGGAAAAATACTACGCTGAGAGCAAGACGCTGGCCGCGCTCTTCGGCATTCCGCGGGAATTTTTGCCGGCAGACTGG
>JBAPYY010000369.1:0-4886 GCA_049284975.1 Occallatibacter sp. | reverse complement strand
CTCCCACGGTGAGCGTTCAGACGACCAAGGAGTTCACTCAGCCCAGCAATTCACATAGCAAGGAGCCAGGCCACCGGTGAAGACCCTTAAAATCGCAATAGCCTTTCTCGGCACACTAGTTTTGGTCGCATCGGCTCACGGCCAGCAAACCCCCACTCTCGCGCCGCCGCGCCCCGGCTTCAGTTTTCCGCTCAAGCAGACCCTCACCTATTCGGTCGACTGGCGTGTCTTTCCCGCTGGAACTGCCGTCATGCGCTTTGAGGCGGACGGTGACCGCGAAAACCTCACCGCCAGCGCCGACACCAGCGGCGCCATCAACATGCTCTTCCACGTTGCCGACCGTTTTCAGTCCAGCTTTGACCGCGCCAAAGGCTGCACCTACGACTTCAACAAGCAGACAGTCGAAGGCCGCCGCCAGGTCTCCTCGACCCTCCACCTCGACTACACCCAGAACCGTTCCATCCTGAACGAAAAGAACCTGGTCACCAAGCAAACCAAGCATGCGGAATCAACCGCGCCGGCCTGCCTCACCGACCTGCTCTCCGGCGTCTACTACGCCTCATCGCAGCCCATCGCGCTGGGACACAACTTCGTCATTCCCGTGGTTGACAATATGCACGTCGTGCCCGTCACCATGAAGGTCGAAGGACGCGAGGAGATCAAAACCCCGCTCGGCTCATTCCATACTTTGCGCGTGCAACCCACTGCCGACGCCGGCGTGGTCAAGAATCGCGGCAACATCTGGATCTGGTACACGGACGATGAGCGCCACCTGCCCGTCCAGATGCGCGCCCGCCTCTTCTGGGGCACCATCACATTCCGCCTCATCGGAAACGACAACAAATAAGGGGTCAGGGATCAGGGTTCAGGGCTCGAAGTGTGACTAGGCGGTGTCTGGCGAATCCCAAGTAAATCAAAAATCAACGGGCCTTGTGTCAGGGCACGACTTCAGTCGTGCCGTAAATGCCGCAGAATCAACGCGGCCTTTAGGCCCTGAGGAACATCTTTCTTCTCTTGCGGAATGCTCGATCGATTCACCAAACACTGACTAACCCTCGCCGCGGTCTTCCTGTGCGCCCGAAGAGATTTGTCATCCTGAGCATCAAAAAAGGCTTGTCATCCTGAGCGAAGCGTGCTGGTGTCCCCTTCAATAGTTCCTCGTCGTTGCGGTCGAAGAAAAATCCGCCTTGTGCAACTTTTTGTGGGCACGTTTACTCTGGTTTCGCTTCAAATGCATGGAAAGTGTCGCGTTTTACTCATCTTTTCTCCGCGGAAATTCATACCATCTCCGTGAGGTCATTGCCGGTTCAAGGCAAGATTCCACTGAATCCATCTCTCCTTGTGGACGCGGGCTGCCTGTCGTTCCCGGTCCCCCGCAACTGCAACCAGCAATCAATCCAGTTGCCAGGAATTGCACTTCTTTAAGGAGGTTTCCGTCGTGAAGCGTATCGTCGTTTTGCTGTCTTTTGCGTTTTTCGCCGCAACTTCGGCTCTCCTGGGCGAGTCGCCCGGTGCGCCTGCAGGTCAGTCTGAGCCTACCGTCAGCAATCCCCGGGCGGCCAAGGCTGACAAGAAGGCGGAGGTTCACCTCAAGCCATTCTCTGCGCTTGCTTTCGGCGGCGGGATGTCGCTCATGGGCGTAAACCTGCAGGCTGCGACCAATATGAACCGCTATCTGAACCTGCGCGGAACCGGAAACTTCTTTAACTACACCGCCAATAACATCTCCACCAACGGCTTTAACCTGAACGGCACGGTGAATATGGCCACGGCAGGCGTTTCCGTGGACTATTATCCCTTTCCGTCGCACGGCTTTCGCCTCAGCCCCGGAGCGCTCTTCTATAACCAGAACCAGATCTCGGCTATCGCCAGCCCCACTCCCGGAACCAGCATCACTCTCAACAGCCAGAATTTCTACGCGGACTCGGTTAACCCCATCAACGCCTCCGCAAACCTGGGCTTGAATACCCGCCAGAAGGCCTTCACCATGACCACCGGCTGGGGAAACATGATTCCCCGCAGGCGCGGCGGACACATATCGTTTCCTTTTGAGTTAGGTGCAGCCTTCACCGGCGTGCCCACTCTCGCCATGACCCTCTCTGGCAACGCCTGCACCAATCAAGCGGATGTGGCGATAAACGGCCCGTCTTGCGTGAATATGGCTACCAATGCGCTGGCGCAATCCGATCTGGCTGCACAGCTCGCCAAGTGGAAGAGCGATCTGAACCCACTGCAGGCCTATCCGATCTTGTCCTTCGGCATAGCCTACGACTTTCACGGCAAGTAAACTCCAGCGCACAAGTGCAAAAGGGTCGCCTCCAATTCGGAAGCGGCCCTTGTTGTTGATCTGAACACGCGCTCGGCACCCTTTCCAATTCGCGTGCTTTGCGGTAAGCGTGGGAAATCAAAATCAATGATCTGAGACGAAACTGGGTGCCCCAGGTCCGGATTTTCGGACCTGGGATAGCACGAACTTCAACCCAGCAACTCCCCGACAATCCCCGCCGAAGCCTTCAGCGCCGCATCAATTCCCGCCTGGTCTTTCCCGCCAGCTTCGGCAATCTCCGGCTTCCCACCGCCCGATCCACCGACGAATTTCGCGACCGCGCCCACCAATTTTCCAGCTTGAATCCGCTTGGTAAGCCCCGGCGTAACTCCAGCAATCAGCGCGACTTTCCCCTCCGGTTGCGCCGACCCGAGCACCACCACGCCTTCGCCCAGCTTCTGCTTCAAATTGTCTACCAGCGTCCGCAACTGCCCGCGCTCCAGCCCATCGGCCCTCAGCGTCACCAGCCGCAGGCCCTTCACCTCGACCACGCCCGCCATCGCCTCGTCCAGCGCCCCGGCAGCCGACTTCATCCGAGCCTCATCCAGCTCCCTCCGCAGTCGCTTCAGCTCATCTTCCTGAGCGGCAAACCGCGCGCGAAGCCCGTCTGAAAGACTGCCGCCCGCTGGCGCCGATGCAACTTGCGAGACCAGTTGCGCCACTTCAAAGTCCCGCCGGAACGCATCCAGCGCGCCCATCCCGGTGATCGCCTCCAGCCGCCGCACTCCAGACGACACCGACTCTTCGCTGACAATCTTCACCAGCCCAATCTCGCCCGTGGCCCTGGTATGCGTCCCCCCGCAAAGCTCCGTCGAAAACCCATCCGACAGCTTCACCACCCTGACCTTGTCACCGTACTTTTCCCCAAACAGCGCCATCGCGTGGTATTCGTTCACAGCCACATCAATCGGCACATCCTCGATGGTCTCGACCTTCGCATCGGCCAGGACCTCGCGGTTCACAATGCTCTCAATCTCCTCCAACTCCTCTTCGGCTACCTGCGCAAAATGCGAAAAATCAAACCGCAGCCGATCCGGATGCACCGCCGACCCAGCCTGTTTCACATGCGTCCCCAGCACCTGCCTGAGCGCCGCGTGCAGCAGATGCGTCCCCGTATGATTCCGCCGGATCGAATTGCGCCGCTCGCCATCCACCACCGTGCGCACATGATCGCCGACCGCGAGATTCTCCTTGAGCAGAGCCTTGTGCGCCCTCACGCCCTGCACCGGCAGAACGCAACCCTCGATCTCGGCCACATTCGCATTCCCATCCGCCGAAGTGAACCACCCCGTATCGCCCGTCTGCCCGCCGGAGTCGCCATAAAAGCTGGTCTGATCCAGCACCACCTCAACCAGATCACCGGCCGCGGCAGCCGGAACGCCCTGACCCTCTTTGACGATGGCCAAAACCTCCGCCTGTGCGGCCAGCACTTTGTATCCCAGAAAATCCGTCTTCGGCAATTCGCGATAAGCCGGGCTAGCCGTCTTCTGACTTCCGCCCTTCCAGCTTGCCCGCGCCCGCGCTTGCTCTTCGGCGCGGGCAGCTTCAAAGCCGGCTTCGTCGAAGTCGACGTGAGCATCCCTACAGGTTTCACGAATGAAGTCTTCGCGCAGCCCATACGTCTCATATAGAGAGAACGCAATGGTGCCCGGCAGAACCGCCCTGATATTGTTGGTCGGTGCATTGTTTTCTATCGCGGTGCTCATCGAAGAGTCGAATTCTTCCAAGACCTCGTTCAGTGCAGCCTCAAGCTTCGTTCCTCCGAGCAGGAGAGTCCTAGAGAACTGTTGTTCTTCTTTGAGAATTGTGTCGGAAATGCGCTTTAAGTTGTCCGTAAGTTCCGGATAAGCCTCGCGCATCTCTTGTGCCACGGCAGTCGCCATTCCAAAAAGAAACGGCTCCTTCTGCCCCAACGTTCTCCCGTGCATTATCGCGCGACGAATAATCTTCCGGAGGACATATCCCCGTCCTTCATTCGATGGAATTACCCCATCGTGAATCAGAAATGTCGCTGCTCTTGCATGGTCCGCAATGATTCGGAGTGATGGCTAAAACGGTAGGTATCCATACGTCTGCGAAACTACTCGGTTTGTAAGTTCGTTCGCATATTCAATCAGCGGCTCGAACAAGTCCGTATCGTAGTTCGAAATCTTTCCTTGCAGGACAGCGGCCAAACGTTCCAACCCCATGCCAGTGTCGATGGAGGGCTTGGGCAGCGGTTCCAAGCTATACTCGCATAGGGTATGTCTAGGATGCTTCTCCAAATACGCTTTTGAATCAGGCTCAATTCCGTACTCATGTCGCTTACATTCTGGATGGGCTTTTAGGTAGGCCTCTCCTGGGCCGCAATCATGGATATTGCTTTCATTGCGTCCCTTGCTGCAATAGCGATTGAACTGCATAAAAACGAGATTCCAGATTTCGACATAGCGCTCCTCATCTTCACCGAATGGAAGGTCAAGAGGATTAAGCTTGTCGTCAGTCTTCTCCGATGCCTCCATCCCCATGTCGTAAAAAATCTCCGAGCACGGCCCGCACGGTCCCGTCTCGCCCATCTGCC
>JBAPYY010000368.1:0-3541 GCA_049284975.1 Occallatibacter sp. | reverse complement strand
GCACTAGCTTCCTTGCCTCGGCAAGCCGCCCGGTGAGGAAATAGGCCAGCGCCAGATCGTAGCTGTTGTCGTAAGAAGAAGGGTCAATGCGCTGCGCCTCTTCTAGCTTTGGACACGCTTCCGCAATCTTTCCTGACTGGATGTAGAACTCGCCCAGATTATGGTTGGCGTCGAAATCCCTGGGTTCCAGTTCGAGCGCTTTGCGAAACTGCTCGCCGGCCAACGAGGATTTTCCCGCATGGAAGAGGGTCGTCGCCAGATTAGTCCGGGCAACCGCCGAGCCTGGCTCCAGGCGGACCGCTGTTTGCAGGTGTTCGATGGCTTTGGCATTCTGTGAGAGGGAGGCGTAAACCAGTCCCATCAATTCATGAATGGCAAAGCTGTTGGGCGCGTGGGGTAATAGCTCTTCTAACTGAGATGCCGCCTCCGCGTATTGGCCGGCTTCGTAGTGCGATACCGCCGACTGATATTGGCGATCGAGCTGCTGCTTCTGGCTCGCCGGAACCTGGGCAAAGACCAGAGAAACTTGAAAAAGGCACGCGAGCAGAGCGTAAAGAATTGCAAATCGAAATCTAGGCCTCTGGCTCACTGTTCTCCCGATGACAGAAATATCGTTGCGCTAACAGAAGAATGCCCTGGGAAGGCGCCCGAAAGGCGCGCCTTCCCAGGGCTTTTCCATCTTAACTCAGTAGAACAGCTTCAGGGCAAACTGAATCTGTCTCGGATCGAAAGGAGCATCGCGAGTGGATCCAATTTCGCCGAAGTTGGGGTTGGTGTAGTTGCCCGAACCGGAGATGGCGATCACGCCGTTGCCGCCAAAGTTCGGAGCGTTGAAGTTCGGATGGTTGAGAACGTTGAAGAACTCCGCACGGAACTGCATGGAGTACCGGTGGCTGAACTGGAAGGCCTTGAATGTTGATACATCCATGCGATGGAATCCCGGTCCAGTAGTCGTTGAGGAGCCTCCGCCGAGATAGCCGGTAAGGCTTGTCTGAGCGATGCATCCTGTGGGCAGTGATGGGTTCCCATCCTCGCAGGGTTGCGCGAAGGCAGCCGGATTGCCAAACCAGAATGGCTTGCCGCCATTGATTTTAACTCCAAGTTTCTGGCTCTGGCCTTCGACCTTCAGATCATTGCAGTTTGTTCCCGCGGTTGTCCCCGTCGGGCAACTGAGAGTGATTGGCTGGCCGCCTTGGAGCGTAACAATCCAGTTTCCGCTCCATCCGCCGACAATTGCATTGGCGAGTCCGCCCTGGTTCAGGAATCGCTTGTTCTTGCCGAAGGGAAGCTCATAGCTGCCGCTGAAGTGGACTACCTGTGCGATATTGAAGTCGGCCAGACCCCAATCAAACTTGGGTCCAAGCCCCGGCACGTCGGGAGCGCGATAACCGCCCACGCTGCCGCCGTTCAGCTCGTCGCCGGCATCCGACATCGTCTTCGACCAGGTGTAGGTGAGCAGGAATGTCAAACCGTTGTCGAGCTGTTGCTCCAGTTTGGTCTGCAAACCGTTGTAGTTGCTGTGTCCCACGGTTGCATAGTAACTCGAACCTTGCCCGAAGTCCGGGAACGGAACCTCATTATTGCCCGAAGCGAGGGTATCCGATGTGCTATGCCCCTTGGGCAGGATACTGGTCACGTTGTTGGCGCTCACACCCGCCTGCAGGTCCGAACCGTCAGTGAAGACATAAGAGGCCTGCGCGGACAGGGTTCGCGTGAGCGAGTATTGCACCGTGAAGTTGGTGCTGAAGGTGCGCGGGGTTTGGTAGTTGAACTGAAGTCCTTCCAGTGCCAAGCCCGGAGCGGCCACGTTAGCAGGGGTAAACGGGATGCAGGAGAAGCCGGATTCGAACGTCGCGGTTCCACCCGGACCCGGCGTTCCGCCCGTCTGGCAGTTGGCAGTGGCAAACGGCGTGTTTACGCTGACCGGGTAGACGCTGCTGTCAGCGCCAACCGGGGTGTAGTGGAAGTTGTAGACAAAGGGATAATTCTCGCCGATATTTGGGCCGTATCCCTGGTTCTCAAAGGAGTTGAAGAAGAGGCCAAAGCCGCCGCGAACCACCAGCTTCGGATCGACCTGATAGGCGAAGCCCACGCGCGGCGCAAAGTTGTACTTTTGCGTCTGTACCAGCCCTTCGCCCCATTCGCTAGTCTGCACAAGGGTGATGTGATCCTGGGCCAGCGTGTTGTAAAAGCTGGTAGACAGGGTTCTCACGTCCTTGCCGGAGGCCGGAACAATGTACTCTGGAGAGTTGTCGGGAGGGCCATAAGGCACAAAGTTGGCCTGTCCGCCATTGGTCTCGTTGATCGGTCCAAAGTAATCCCAGCGTAGACCGAGATTGAGAGTGAGTTTGGAAGACATCTTCCAATCGTCCTGGAAGTACGACGCCAGATACGTCTTTGCATCGTAGGTCTTGTTGATGTTGGAGGCGTAAACGCCGTCGGCACCGCCGGAATAGTTGATACCATTCGCGATGGTTTCACCTTCCGAGTTTGCGGTCACCGGCGCAGGCGGTAGAAGGAATTGCGCGATGCCGGTCGTGCTGGTGTTGTTGTCCACAACATCCGTGTACTGGCCGTCATAGTCGAAGTCGCCGCGCGACCACGCCGGCTGCAGGGTGGAAAACTTCACGTGTTGATATTCCAGGCCCATCTTGAAGCTGTGCTTGCCGTATATCTTCGTAAAGTCGTCGGTAATCTGCAGGGTTTGGCTGATCTCGTCCGAAGGCAGGAAGTTGTTGCTGCCCAGGGTCGAAAGTCCGCCGAATCCGAATTGCGGGAGGCCGCCGTTTTCAGCCACCTGCTGAATACCCAGAATTCCGTATTGCGCCGGAATGCCCATTGTTCCACCCTCCGGTCCATAGCGGGTGGTGTGCAGGTGAGCAAAGCCGCCGCGCGCCACGTTAACCGTGGTGGGCGAGAAGACGTGGGTATAGGCCGCAACCATCTGGGAGGATTTCGCAGTCTGGACGCCCTGCTGGAAAGCGCCGCCGTCGGCTACGCCGCCAAATGGGCCAGGAATATACTGCGGATCATCCACATAGCTGAAGCGGGCGAATGCCTGGTCCTTCTGCGTGGCGTTGTAGTCCACACGGGTGTCAAAGGATGTGCTGTGCTCGAAGAGATTGGGACTCGAGTAAAAATTTGAAGAGACTCCCGTCGTCTTTGGCGCCGGGAAGAGATTCAACAGCTTGACAGCGTTCGCGTCGATCCGGCCGGAAGGAAGTTGATTCAGACCGCAGGAAGCGAGCGTAAAGGATGTGGTGGAGGCTGCGCACGTGCCAAATGGATCGCGAACATAGCCTGTAGCTGTAGCGATGCGGTTAGAAACGGGATCAAGAACGCCCGATGTAACCGACCGGCTTGTCGCAGGGTCAAGGACTGTGCCCTGCGGAATTGACCGACCCAGAGCATCGGTCTGTGCGGGAGTCGAAGCGCTCGGGGCGATGTAGATTTCGGCGAGATTTTCGTAACCGCTGCTGCGCTCGGTCGCGGTGGGGACGGAAAGCCCGCTTTGGGTATTGCCCTGTACGCGGCGCTTGGC
>JBAPYY010000367.1:0-5752 GCA_049284975.1 Occallatibacter sp. | reverse complement strand
GTGGCGGCCGAAGAAAACGACCTCATCGATGCTGAGCGGCAACTCCGCGGCTGCCTGCTGCGCATTCACAGCTTCGATCTGCGCCTTTGTTAGCCTGCCGACGGCTACGCGGGGAACCCTTTCCCCGGTCTGAAGCGCCTCAAGGTTCCTCCGAATCATCTCTTTGGCGTTGGGATAAAGGGGCAAGACTTGCAGCCTCGAAACTCTGAATATAAAGCGGTGAGAAGCATCAAATTAGAGGAAGCATAACAGACGCGGCAACGATGATGCTCTTGCTGGTCCTAGTTTGCGGAGCTGAGCCGGGGGAAGGGGCTCGACATAAGGCAGCGGTGGTATGCTGTGTGGCGATAGAGAATCATTCCAAGCATGAAAACATTCAGATCAATTCGCGAAGCGAAAGAATTTCTGGTTGGCAAAATCGTGGACGAGGCCAAACGAGAGGGCGCTTCTCTTCCGGAGGTGGAGAGAAAGATGCTCTATTTCTCCGAGACGGGCTGGACTCTGCCGGACATGATGGATGTGAGTGCGGAGTTTGACCGAGATTACGATCAGGGTGAGTACGAGGCAAAGATTGAAGGACTGATCCAGAGCTTTCTGAGGCGCGCGCAAGCTGAGAACGCGGAAGAACTGGGAGATTGGACGAAGGCCGCTGAAGAGCTTGCTGAAGGAGATCATTACCTGTCGGTGATGATTGATGCCGTCCCTCCGCAAGGGAAAAGGCTGATGCGCTGGTTGCCTTCATTTTCGGATCGTCGTCTCCAGCGCTCGACGGGAGATCGGCTGAGGCTTTGGCTTACTGCTTTGGCCTGCGTGATCGGAATGCTCCTGCTCGAAGCATTAATTGAGCGGCTGTTCGGGCCGGACTGGAGAGCGAGGCTACGAAGTCTCTAGGGTGATCCAAATCACACTATACGCGGCCTTCAACTCGGTATAACGTAAGAACTATGTGCTTGGCGATTCCTGGAAAAGTGGAAGAAATTCTCACCGAGGGCGATCTTCGCCTGGGCTGGGTGGACTTCGGCGGCGTGCGCAAGAAGGTTTGCCTGGACTACGTGCCGGAGGTCGAGGTCGGCGACTATACCATTGTCCACGTTGGCTTTGCGCTCTCCAAGATCGACGAAGAAACGGCCCTGCAAACGCTCGAAGACTTCCGCGCCATGGGCGTGCTTGACCAGGAGTTGGAGAGCGAAGAAGAGGCCTTTGCGCGGGCTGCCGCTGCGCCACGGTCCCCGTGCCCTGACGGGAGTTGTTCCGGCAAATGAAGTACCTTACCGAGTTCCGCAACGGCGAAATCGCGCAGCGCATGGCGCGCGAGATTCACTCCGTCGCCACGCGCCCGTGGAAGATCATGGAAGTCTGCGGCGGGCAAACCCACTCCATCATCAAGAACGGGATCGACCAGATGCTCCCGGCCGGCATCGAAATGATCCATGGCCCCGGCTGCCCGGTCTGCGTTACCCCGCTCGAACTGATTGACAAGGCGCTGGCCATTGCCGCGCAGCCGAACGTGATTTTTTGCTCCTTTGGCGATATGCTGCGCGTTCCCGGCACTGAAGGCGATTTGTTTCAGGTCAAAGGCGCGGGCGGCGATGTGCGCGTGGTTTACTCGCCTCTCGACGCCGTCGAGCTGGCCGTCAAAAATCCCGGCAAGCAGGTGGTCTTTTTTGGAGTAGGCTTTGAAACCACGGCTCCGGCCAATGCCATGAGCGTTCACGTGGCCAAGCGGCGCGGCCTCAAGAATTTTTCTCTGCTTGTCTCGCACGTTCTGGTGCCGCCGGCGATTTCGGCCATTCTTGATTCGCCGGGAAATCAGGTGAATGGATTTCTGCTGGCCGGCCACGTTTGCAGCGTGATGGGCTACTGGGAATATCCGCCGTTGGCCGCAAAGTATAAGGTTCCGCTGGTGGTCACTGGCTTCGAGCCGCTCGACCTGCTCGACGGAATTCGACGCGCCGTAATTCAACTCGAAGCCGGCCGTTACGAAGTCGAAAACGCCTACGAGCGCATCGTCACCTTTGAAGGAAACAAGCCCGCGCAAAAACTGCTGGCCGAGGTTTTCGAGGTCACTGATCGGGCCTGGCGCGGCATTGGCGTGATTCCCAAAAGCGGCTGGCGGCTGAGCGCGGATTATCGCGAATTCGACGCCGAGCGGCGCTTCCAGATTTCCGGAATTCACACCGAAGAGTCGCCGCTTTGTCATTCTGGAGATGTGCTGCGCGGAGTCATCAAGCCGGCCCAATGCCCTGCCTTTGGCAAGGAATGTACTCCGCGCCATCCGCTGGGAGCGACCATGGTTTCAAGCGAAGGCGCCTGCGCGGCCTACTACAACTACGGGCGGTTTATCTCGGCGGATGAGCTGGCCAGCGCCGGGTCAACATTTTCCAAATGTTAAGTTTTTTGGAGAACGCAAAATGAAAGTCCTGTACTGTTTTGCACTGGTAACTGTATTGTTGGGCTCCGTCGTAGCTTGCCGAAGAGCTGAATTGCCTGATTTTGTGACTGCCGATGAGAAGAAGGACATGGAGACAAACCCGTGCTTCCCTACAGAAGGTAAAGGAGGCATCGGCGTTATCTATGCCCCGCTTTATGTCACTACAAGTACCAAGAGGAACGAACTACGCTTTGGATCCGGGGAAAAATGGATAGGTCGAAGAGCGTCGACACCAGAAGTCGTAGTTTTCTTCGATGGACAGGTGTGGCCGCCTCAATCTCTGCCGCATGGATTTGATAAGAGCAAGTCTGTTGTTTTTTTCTTTGAAGACAATAACATTCGCTTTTATGACTATGTTCATCATCAGGGCGGGTATTACGAGAGACACCCTCCGGAGGAAAGGCACGATAACTAGGTTCCAATGCAAACACCGGGATCCCCTCAGTGGCTAAAGCCCGCGTTCATTTTGCGGCGATTACGGCACGACTAAAGTCGTGCCCTTTCAAAACTGGCAGCGACGGGTGCAGGCAGCCGATAGGCGCTAATTTTCGCCTGGACGAGATTCTGGAGCATTCAGGAAATTTTGAAAATGCTCGACGAATTGCGCGACGTGCAGGCCGTCAGCGAGCGCATGGTGTGCATGGATGGAGACAGGCATCGTGCGCCGGCCTTCCGCCTCTGTAATTTTGCCAAAGGTAATCCGCGGGACGGAATCATCATGGACAAAGTTCCGCGCGTGCGATATGGACGAGAAATCGAACCACGGAAGCACCGAAAAGTGGATCAGGTTTTGCGCCGGGTTGAGTTCAAGATCGTTCCGTTGTCGAACGCGCTCCATTTCAGGCACAGCGTGTTGTACGAAAGCATCCAGACCGGGATGAAAGCTATAGTATGCGAACCCGAAGGTTCCATTCGATCGGGCCACCACGCTGCTGCCATGGATGTGCTGGTACAGCCAGACTTCGCCATCAATGATGCGAGTCCGAAGATTCTCGGTCTGCTGCACGGCCGCAAGAGCGCGATGAACGAGCGAGAGAAATACGGATAGGCCGTGGTCCTTCGCGTAGCGATGCGTGGCGGTGCAATCGACGCGAAGGCACACGCCGTGGAAAGGCTCAGTAAAAGCCCGGAAGAAGTCGAAGGTCGCCGCGCGCTCCCATGTGTGCGGGTTGATTTTTTGCCGGCTGTTCTCTAGCGGATTGTGCATAGGATCATGATACGAGGCAGTTTCGGGTGCCACTTCACTAGAATAGATTGGTGCAGTGAGCCGTCCCGGTTTCCGCAGCAAAGAGACTGGCCGCACAAGTGAAAGGAACCTTACTTGAGTAATTCAAAACAGAACTCCGCCCCCGATTTTTCAGGCTGGTCATGCCCGCTGCCTTTAGCCGATTACCCCACCATCGTGATGGGTCACGGCGGCGGCGGCAAGCTGGGCAATGAGTTGGTCGAGCATCTGTTTCTCCCAGCCTTTCGCAACCCGGAGCTGGAAAATTTGGGCGACGCAGCGGTACTCGATTTAGGTGGCGACAAGCTGGCCATGAGCACCGATTCCTTCGTCGTGCAGCCGTTGTTTTTCCCCGGCGGGTCCATCGGCGAACTGGCGGTGAACGGCACGGTGAATGATCTGGCCGTCTCCGGCGCGGAACCTAAATTCCTGAGCGCCAGCTTCATTCTGGAAGAAGGCTTTGCGCTGGCGCAGTTGGCGGCGATTGTCGACAGTATGGCGCGAGCCGCGCAGACGGCGGGCGTGAAAATTGTTACCGGCGACACCAAGGTCGTCGAGCACGGCCACGGCGACGGCTGTTACATCAATACGGCGGGAGTAGGCCTGCTGCGTCCCGGAATCACGGTCGGCCCGCATCGGGCGCAGCCCGGCGATGCGATTCTGGTTTCCGGCACCATCGGCGACCACGGCATGGCGATTATGAGCGTGCGCGAGGGGTTGGAATTCGAGAGTCAGATTCGCTCCGATTGCGCAGCGCTGAATGGGATGATTGCCGACGTTCTGGTGGCTGCGGGAACGGCGGTTCACACCATGCGCGATCCTACGCGCGGCGGTCTCGCTTCCACGCTCAACGAAATCGCCCAGTCCTCCGGCGTAGGCATCGAGATCGACGAGCCCAGCCTGCCGGTGCGGCCCCAGGTGCAGTCGGCCTGCGAACTGCTCGGCCTCGATCCGGTCTATGTCGCCAACGAGGGCAAGGCCGTTTTCTTTGTCGCGTCGGAGGCTGCCGAACAGATCCTTGCCGTCCTGCGCGCTCACCCGCTGGGCAAGGACGCCGCACGCATTGGGCGCGTCACCGCCGAGCACAAGCGGATGCTGGTGGCCCGCACCGCCATGGGCGCCAACCGCGTGATCCCCACCCAGATCGGCGAACAGTTGCCGCGAATTTGCTAGTATCCTGATTCTGAAATACGCAACATAAAACTGGCTGTCATTCTGAGCGAACGGGGCCCCGAACGTCTTTCAGTTCGGGGGTGGTGAGTCGAAGAATCTGCGGCTGTTCTTCGATGAACTTCAGACTCACCACACTAAGAACTCGGCAGAATCGGAACGGCTGCGTGTAGTTCTAGTCTTGAAGAAGACCGGAGATTAGCACTGCAGAGGAAAGGCAAACCATGCGCAATCGATGGAGCCTTGCGTTGCTTGCGGCGGGACTGACCCTGACCGCTGCTGCGCAAATGGAGAATAGCTTTAAGCCGATGCCGCAGGACGAGGGTTTCGGCGTCATGGACACCTCCGCTCCTCCGCTCGCGCCTGAAGAAATCATCCGCCGTTTTGCCGCCAAAGAAAGCAAATTTCAGCAGGCGCTGAGCCGCTACACTTATCAGCGCTCCGCACGCGTGCAAACCATCGACGAAGACGACCATGTGGACGGCGAATACTACCAGGTAGACGATGTAAGCTTCGATTCAACAGGCAAGCGCGCGGAGAAAACGGTCTTTGCGCCACAGAACACTTTGCAACGGGTAATGATGTCGCCCTCGGACCTGCAAAACATTCAAAGCAGCAATTTTTTCGTTCTCACCGTTGCGCAGATCGACCATTACAACTTGACTTACGCAGGCCGGCAAAAGGTAGACGAGGTGGATTGCTACGTCTTCGATGTCATACCCAAAATCATCGAAAAGAAGCATCGCTACTTCAGCGGCCGCATCTGGGTGGTGACGGCCGGAGTGCAAATTGTCGTGACTGAAGGCCGCATGGTCTCCGCAGTTGCGCGCAAAAAGGATCTTGACCCGCCTCTCATGACATGGCGCCAGCCGGTTGACGGCCATTACTGGTTCCCCGCCTACGCGCGCGCCGAAGGCGTTTTGCAC
>JBAPYY010000366.1:0-6489 GCA_049284975.1 Occallatibacter sp. | reverse complement strand
CGCCATGGGACTCCGGCGCGAAGATGTTTACATCGCCAACGTGGTCAAGTGCCGCCCGCCAGGCAACCGCGTTCCCGAACCGGAAGAGGGCGCAACCTGCTCGCCGTTCCTCTTCCGCCAGATTGACGTGATTCGCCCCGAAGTTCTTGTCGCCCTGGGCGCAACGGCGGCCACATGGCTGCTGGGCGCGCGCCAACCGCTGGCCGGTCTGCGCGGCAGGGTGCACACGGTGCGCGGGACCAAGCTCATCGTCACCTATCACCCGGCCTATTTGCTGCGCGACCCCCGCCAGAAGAAGGAAGCCTGGGCCGATTTGCAGATTGCCATGAAAGAGCTGGGGCTCAAACCGCCGGCAAAAGGCTGAAAGGCGCATCCCACGCCCTCACAGTTTCACAGTTCCACAGGAAATGGGGGGGAGGGGGGTACCCCTTTTTCCGAATTGTCCTGTTCATCGTCCAGACCATCCCACAGAAGGTCGGGACGCGAGAACGAGTGTTCGTCCAGAGATTCGAGGAAGTGCCGGACGAGGGCGGAGACCGTTGTATTCTCCTTGGCTGCCCAAACCCGCGCCTGCCGATAGGTCTCGTCGTGGACAGTTACCGTGATGTTTTTCATGGAACTCCATTCCTACAGCTCAAAGTGGTTTACTTATAAATTCTCCATTTGGGATTGTGCGGGAACAGGCTTTAATTTTGTGCAACGGGACCGGGAGGCCCACGTTCCGAAGTCCTGGATGGGGACACCTCGGCTCCGCTGTTTGTCAAAAGCGGGCTCTTCGGTGCCTTATTTCAGAAGTGATATTAAATATCTCGTTTACATTCTGCTATTTGAAGCGTAGGCTGTTGCCATGTTTCAATTTGGTCCAGACCGTAAATGAACAAGCTTCGTTTTTCTGGCGAAGAAATTTGCATAATTAAACTTGCCAAGTGTTAACCTTTAACTTAATATTCGGGAGATGGTGATTGAGCGCCGAACGAGTGCTGGCATATTCCGGAGTGATGTTCAAGATTGCGTTTGCCCGCGACCGCGACGGCTCAAACCCAGCAGAGGAGTTCTTCGATCAACTGCCCAAGGCCGATCAGGCCAAACTGATGAATTTGTTTCGCATCCTTGGCGACCATGGAAAGCATTCTAACCCGGAGAAATTTGGCGATCTTGGAGACGGGCTCTTCGAATTCAAGTCGTTCCAGGTCCGCATGCCTTTCGCATATGCAAAGGGCGAGAAAGGGCTGGTGCTCATCTCGCACGGATTTATCAAGAAATCTCCCAAAACGCCGAAAGCTGAGATAGAGCGAGCAAGGACGATCCTCAGTGAAGGCTCTGCAGCATCCAAAGTATGCGCAATTGACGAACTGAAATCGAAGAGAAGGCGGCCATGACCACCAAGCATGATGAATTGATGTTGGACCCTGAGTTCAGAAAGCTCTACGCAGTTGAAGGGCTTATTGCAGACACCGCACAACTGATCTGGGATTTGCTGGAGCGCAAGAATATGAAGCAGGCCGATCTTGCCAGGCTGCTGAACAAGACGCCCGCATTCGTATCGCAGCTCTTGAACGGGAAAGCCAACATGACTGTACGCACACTCGCAGAGGTCGTGTATGTACTTGGCGCTACCGTCGCGATCGATACGCATGATGAGAGCAAATCCGCGTGCGAAGCGGCGGAGGATCTCCAAATGCAGACATTCCAGATCCGAATACCCACGCGTGAATCTGTCCCACACTTTCATTGGAAGGGACCCGAAATTGTTCAATCAAAACCCCGCGACTCCGATATTCCTTCAGGGGTAGCAGCATGAACGCATTTATGATTTTTCAAACCAAGGAAGAAACTGAACTCGCAGTTATTGTTAATCATAATGCGCAGATCAGCGATGTGCGCCTAGCACGGGCAAAGAGCACTGGCAATCATCCGGAAATTGCCCTTAAGAGCTCGATCGTCGTTTCGTTGAATGTAAAGGCCAAACATATCGAGGCCTCTAGCGGCCAACTCTTGGTTGAGGTCAGCTTTCGTCTCGCCGGATCAAGAAAGGATGACCAATCGAAAAATCGAACGATATTTTGCGTAGAATGCACCTTCGAGGCGAGCTATCAACTTCGCCCCGAATTCACCCCGACGGCAGAACAAATCAATGCATTCAAAGATGGGAATGCTATCTTCAACTGCTGGCCCTATTGCCGGCAGTATGTTCATGAGACGATTCAACGAATGGGTTATCCTCCGCTGCTACTCCCGCTTCTTCGTGTGCAAACCAAACAGCGCGAAAGCCGGAAATCGTCGAAGCCTAGATAGCTTCCTGAAATACTTCGTAAGGCCACGCCTTTGACACTCGGCAGACCGCCAAGCTCAGCGCACCTCACCCGTCGAATCGCCACAATGCCACGCCGCCCAGCAGGCCGGTGTCGTTGGAGACGATGCTCACGTTTTTTGCCGGGGTGAAGAGGATTTTTTTGGTGTTGCCGCCGCCCAGGTAGAGGTGGTCCCAGTTGAAGGTTGCCTCGGTCTGCTTGATGGCCGCTTCGAGGAAGTCGTTCCAGCGGGCCTTGCCGTACTTGTCGAGGCCGCGGCGGCCAAGATAGTCCTCGTAGTTCATGCCCTTTTTGCGCCAGGGATGCACGCTCAGCTCGAGGCCGGGAACCAGGTGGCCGTTGGTGAACAGTGCGGCGCCCAGGCCCGTGCCCAGCGTGAGCACCAGTTCAACGCCTTGCCCTTTGATGGCGCCATAGCCGGCGACATCGGCATCGTTGGCCACGCGCACGGGCTTCTGCCAGCGTTCGATCAGCCTGTTTTGAACTGGAAAACCTTTCCAGTCGGGATGCAGGTTGTTGGCCAGGATGCTGACGCCGCGCTTGACCACGCCGGGAAAGCCGACGGATACGCGGTCGAAGCCCGGCAACTGCTGGCGCAATTCATCAAGCCCGGCCAGCATCGCCTCTGGCGTGGACATGGGCGGAGTGGCGAAGCGCAGCCGCTCGCTTGCCGGCACGCCAGCCGCATCCAGCAGCATCGCCTTCAGCGCGGAGCCGCCAACGTCGATGGCCAGCGTAATGGGACGGGTTGGGTCGGGCATAATCGCCTGGGCAGCGGCGGGGACGGGAGCGGCGTGTGGTGGAATCTCGGGAGCCATTTGCAGGAATTGTAAAGCCTGCGGGCGGAATTTCAATGTGCCGGATGGACGCGATATGCACAAGCGGTCCGCTCGGCGTGCCTCCATCCCCTAAACTGAGGTTTGCCGACCATGCCTGCTTATTGCGAAGTCGCGTTGCCCGTTCCGCTGGACCGCGTGTTTACCTACGCGGTGCGCGAGGGACAACTGCCGCAGCGAGGAGCTCGCGTGATTGTGCCCTTTCGCAAAGAAAAACTGATTGGGGTGGTCACAGCGCTCGACGCCAAGGCTCCCGTGGATTTCGAGGTGCGGTATGTTGAGGCGGTGCTGGACGATGAGCCGCTGCTGAGCGACCATTTGCTGACTCTGGCCGAGTGGATGGCGCAATACTATCTGGCTCCGCTGGGCGAAGTGCTGCGGGGGATGTTGCCGCTGATGGCCGAGGTGCGGCGCACAGTTTATTACCGGATCACCGATCTTGGGCGGGATGTGCTGGCGCGGAGTTTGGACGGGGATGCGTCGCGAGGTCTGGGGAAATCTTCTGAAAGGCGTACCGCAGGGGCTAAAGCCCAGGCTGATTTGGATGCTTTTTCGGCACGACTGAAGTCGTGCCCTGACACAAACCAGCCTGACGCAAACCAGCCTGACGGAAAACACCCTGACGCAAACCAGCCTGATACAAAACAGCCTGACACAAATCAGCTTTTTTCCCAATCCTCGAAGAGCGTTTCAAAACGTCGAGGGAAACTTTCCGGCGAAGAGCAGGACATGGAGCGGCGCGTGCTCACCCGCCTGGCTTCGGGCGAGCCGGTGAAGGTTTCCACGCTGCGCACGGCTACTGCGGCCACGCTGCCTGTGCTGGCCGGGCTTACGCGCAAGAAGTGGATTGCGCGCGAGACGGCTGCTGTGGAGCGCGATGCGCGGCGCATGGAGCGGTTTGCCGTTTTGGTTCCTGAAGTCCGGTTACCCGCGCTCACCGCGAAGCAGCAAGCGATTCTGGCCGAGTTGTCTGCTTGCGGCAACGAAATGCCGCTGGCAGAGTTGCGGCGGAAGGAGTTGCCTTCTTCGACCTTGCAAACTCTGGTGCGGCGCGGGCTGGTGCGCATCGACGAGCGGCCGGCCGTTTTTCGCCTGGGCGGTTTGCAGGGTCAGCCTGGGCCGTTGAGGCTTAATGAGCCACAAGTGGACGCGCTGGCCAGCCTGGCTGCGGCTCTGGGGGGATTTCAGCCGTTTCTGCTTCATGGGGTAACGGGTTCGGGCAAAACGGCGGTGTACCTTGCTGCGATGCAGAGGGCGCTGGATCGCGGGTTATCGTCAATTCTATTGGTCCCGGAGATTGGGCTGACACCGCAGACTGTGGGCCTGCTGGATGCGGCCTTCGGGCAAAAGGTCGCGCTGCTGCACTCGGCCTTGACGCCGGAAGAGCGCAGCGACCAGTGGCGGCGCATACGGCGGGGCGAAGCGCCGATTGTGGTTGGCACGCGCTCGGCCATCTTTGCGCCCGTGCCTAATCTTGGCCTGATTCTGGTGGATGAGGAGCACGACCAGAGCTACAAGCAGGAGGAGACGCCGCGCTACAACGCACGCGATGTGGCCGTGATGAGGGCCAAAATCGAGGGCGCCGAGGTGGTGATGGGCTCGGCCACGCCGTCTCTCGAAAGCTGGCAGAACTCTGCGCTGGGCCGGTACAAGCTCATCGAAATGCGTGATCGCGTGATGGATCGCCCGCTGCCCGCCGTGGAGCTAATCGACATGCGGCGCGAGTTTCAGGAGGCGGGGCAGGAGCAGCTCTTTTCGCGCGCTCTGGTGCAGCAGACGCGCGAGGCGCTCGATCGCGGTGAGCAGGCGCTGATCTTGCTCAACCGCCGCGGCTACTCGTTTGCGGTAATCTGCCGGGCCTGCGGAGAGAAGCTGGAGTGCCAGAATTGCGCCATCTCTCTCACCCACCACAAGCCGCAGGGAGAAGACGCCGGAGTTGCCCGAGAGGGCCAGCGGCTGGAGTGCCACTATTGCGGCTTCAGGCGCACTGTGCCCGCGCGTTGCCCCAAGTGCGACAGCGAACACCTCTACTACCTCGGCGCGGGCTCACAACAGGGCGAGGAACGTCTGGGCGAGATTTTTCCAGGCGCGCGGATTGGCCGCATGGACCGCGACACGGTGCGAGGACGGGGCGATTTGGAGCGGCTGCTGGCGCGTCTGCATTCGGGCGAGATCAATCTGCTGGTGGGCACGCAGATGATCGCCAAGGGACACGACGTTCATGGAGTCACGCTGGTGGGCGTGGTGGGCTGTGACCACTCACTCTCGATGCCGGATTTTCGCGCCGCCGAGCGGGTCTTCCAGTTGATGACGCAGGTCTCGGGCCGTGCAGGACGCGGTGAGTTGCCTGGGCGCGTGGTGGTGCAAACCTACTACCCAGATCATTACGCCATTCTGGCCGCGAGCAAACACGATTACACCGCATTCGTGGAACGCGAACTGAAGTATCGGCGCTGGATGCACTATCCGCCCTTTGGCGTGCTGGCTAATGTGCTGGTGCAATCGGCGAAATTGGAAGAGGCGGCGGGTTGGTCGGCCGCGCTGGGCAAATGGTTTGAGAAGGCTGCGCCGGAGGGAGTGCGCGTGCTGGGCCCTTGCACTGCGCCCATTGCGCGCATCAAAGGTGTCTATCGCTTTCACCTGATTCTCAAGGCCGCCTCGCGCAAGGCGCTGAATGTGGCTCTTCGCGGAATGTTGACACACGCAGACGCTGCGCAGATTCCACGACGCAATCTGGTGGTGGATGTGGACGCGCTGCGACTGATGTAGCCACCTGCGGTGGGGCGGACGCTCGCAGTTTATGGGTTTATTCAGATATTTGTTCAGTGCGCAATAACGCTTCGAGGAATCTATCCGGTTTTGGCGAAGGTGGCCGCTCATCTACATGGGAGAGGTAACGGGAAGAATCTGGTCCCCAATCAAAATAGACACCAGCATTTGGCCGTTTTAGCGAGGCTGCGAGTTCTCGGGAAATCTCCAACTCTTGCGAAAAGAGCTTCGTCTGCTTTTGATCTCCAAGGAGACGCGCGAAAACGTCCATCCGATAATGTCCCCCTACGAAGCTGAATGAGGTGCCGTCCTTAGGAGTTAAAAAATGATGGTTCGCTTCTACGCCCGTCTCGCCAACAAATAGGCCGCTTCCCCGAACAAGTCGTTCATTTCCGTAAACCCAGATGTTGAAGTTCTGATGAGTTTCGTTCCGCGAAAGAGTAACGTGCATGGATTCTATGACACGCCCACGTTTTGATGTGGAAAAAAGCAAGGTGCGCAAATAAACCTTTGGGGGTGGTGGGTCGTCATGCGTACGAGGAGCGTCGGGGCCGAAGAAGATTACTGTGGGC
>JBAPYY010000365.1:0-5796 GCA_049284975.1 Occallatibacter sp. | reverse complement strand
GGCCGACCACTGGCAAGACGCCGAGAGTAGGCAGAAAATTCGCCTCCACGCGCGCGCAGTCGAGCCGCGCGGGGTTGTTCTCCGTCAAATCGCAGGGCTGTGTCCATATCTCTGAAGTCAGCGCTGTGAATGGCTTTTGATTGTCCTGCCACTCGTAGTAAGAACCGCCGAGCATGAACTCTTGCGGCTCGATCGGCGCAACCAATCCCACCGAGACAAGGCGGCTTGAATCGCCGTAAGGCAGGCTGCGGAAGAGAATCCTGTCCACAACGCTGAAAACAGCTGTGGTCGACCCGATCCCCAGCATCAACGTCAGCAAGACCGTAAGAGAAAACGCCGGATTCCGCCGGAAGCCGCGGACAGCATACCTTGCGTCCTGCACAAAAGTTTCCAGCCAATAACCCGGCCGCTCTTCCCGGCATTGCTCGCGCGTGCGCTCCACTCCGCCGAATGCAATGGCCGCTTGCCTCCGCGCTTCCTCTTGAGACATGCCCGCCCGGATGTTTGCTTCGGTCTGCTGATCCAGGTGAAACCTCACCTCTTCGTCCACTTCACCGTAGCTCCTGCCGGAGATGAAGAAGCGCAGGCGCGCGTGAAACTCTTTGAGCATGTGTCTCCTAGACTTGGTCGAGCACCATTGCAACCGCGCCCGCCAGGCGATCCCAGCTTTCAATCTCCGCTTCCAGTTGCTTCTTCCCCGTGCGCGTCAGCGCGTAATATTTTGCCTTCCGGTTGTTCTCTGAGGCCTTCCAGTCGGCCTGAATCCACCCCTTGTATTCCAGCCGGTGAAGCGCCGGGTAGAGCGAGCCTTGGCCCACCTGAAACACCTCTTGCGAAGCCTGCTGAATCCGCTGGGCAATCCCCCAGCCGTGCATAGGCTCAGGAGCCAGTGTTCTCAGGATGAGCAGATCGAGTGTTCCCTGCAGAAGATCCGTTGGCTGCGGCATACCCTTCCTCTCGACGTTCTACAAAAGGATGAACCGACTTCCTGTCGAATGTCAAGGGGAAATGCAATTCGAGGCTCTGGCTCCGGGTGCCCCATGTCCCGCATTCGGGACATGGGAATCGGCGTCTTTCTGACCCCTGACCCCTGATCCCTGCGTCGTCCCGGCTACAATGGAAACGGAAGCCGCACCCCACCCAACAGATGGCCGACGAAGAACAGAACAAACCCAAGAAGCCCGATGACGAACCGTCCGGCAAGGTCTACGACTCCCGGCTCATGCGCCGTCTCGGCCACTATCTGCGCCCCTACTGGTGGCAGGCCGCCGTCTCCGCTCTCTCTGTCTCGCTCAAGTCCCTCTGCGATGTCACTGGTCCTTACCTGGTCATGGTGGGCATAGACCGTTACTTCCCCGCGGAACCCGGCGCGCCCACCGTCAACCTCATCGCCCACGGTCTCAGCGCAACCAAATGGCTCGCCCGCCATCTCCCCACGGATCCTTACCAGGGCATTACCCGTCTGGCCCTCATCTTCCTCGGTGCACAGCTCGCCGCATATCTCTTCGAGTTCGTCCAGATCTACCTCATGCAGTGGACCGGCCAGAAGCTCATGTTCGACTTGCGCCGCGACATCTTCCGCCATATGCAGCGCATGCACATCGGCTTCTTTGACACTCACTCCGTTGGGCGCCTCGTCACTCGTATTACCTCTGACGTGGACGCAATCAACGAGATGTTCACCGCCGGCGTGCTGGCCATCATAGATGACTTTCTCAATCTCGCCATCATGGCCGCCCTGATGCTCACCATCAATTGGCGGTTGGCCCTGCTCGCTTTTTCCGTTTTACCGCTCATCCTCATCGTCACCCGCCTCTTCCGCGACCACGTCCGCGAAAGCTATCGCCGCGTTCGCACCGCCATCGGCCGCATCAACAGCTTCAGCCAGGAATATGTGTCGGGGATGAGCGTGGTGCAGTTGTTCAATCGCGAACAGCGGGCCTTTGATGATTTTGCAGTTGTAAATCGCCAGCATTTGGTCGCGTTCAAAGACACTATCTTCGCTTACGCGCTCTTTTATCCCGCGGTTGATCTGCTTTCCATCGTCGCCATCGCCCTGGTTGTGTCGTTCGGCGGCTTCGGCGTGCTCTCCGGCGCGGTCACCATCGGCGTGCTGAATATGTTCATCCAATACTCGCTGCGCTTTTGGCGGCCCATCCAGGATATGAGCGACAAATACAACATTCTGCAATCGGCCATGGCTGCCAGCGAGCGCATCTTCCGGCTGCTCGACACGAAGCCGGAGATTGTCAGTCCAGCGCGACCGCTCACCGGCGACGGAAGCAACAGAATCGAATTCCGCCACGTCTGGTTTACCTATCAGAAACTTACGGCGCAACAGCAGGCCGCCGTCGATGCTTTGAAAGGGCACGGCTTCAGCCGTGCCGATGAACAGCCTTATGAGGACGCGGCTTTAGCCGCCGGGGGAAAACAAGCTGCCGAAGGTGCTCTCCCTCAGGGGCTAAAGCCCGGAGATTCAAATTCGCCATTTGCGGCACGACTGAAGTCGAGCCCTTTCAATGCAACTGAACCCACCAAAGCTGTTGAATCGCCCGCCGCTAATCTCGCAGCCATCGACGGCATCGAGTGGATTCTCAAAGATGTTTCCTTTACCGTTGAGCCGGGGCAATCCGTGGCCATCGTCGGGCACACCGGCGCGGGAAAGACCACGCTCACCAGCCTGATGATGCGTTTTTACGACGTGACCGCGGGCCAGATTCTCATCGACGGCATCGACCTCCGCGAACACGATCTAACCGCGCTCCGCCAACACTTCGCCGTTGTGCTACAAGACCCGTTTCTGTTTACCGGCACGCTGGCCGAGAACATCCGCTTCGGCAATGAGGCCATCACCGACGCCGATCTGCGCCAAGCTGCGCGCGACGTCAATGTGCTGGACTTCATCGAGAGCCTGCCTCATCAATTCGACGAGCCGGTGCAGGAGCGGGGCAACTCGCTTTCCACAGGGCAGAAGCAGCTCATCAACTTTGCGCGGGCGCTGGCCTACAATCCGCGCATCCTCATCCTCGATGAAGCGACATCGAGCGTGGACACCGACACCGAACTGCGCATACGCGGCGCGCTGGAACGCATGGTTGAAGGCCGGACCAGTGTTTTGATTGCTCATCGCCTCTCGACCATTCAGCAAGCCGATGAGATTTTAGTAATGCACAAGGCGCAGTTGCGCGAGATGGGCACTCACCAGGAGTTGCTCGCCAAGCGCGGCCTCTACTGGAAGCTCTACCAACTCCAGTACAAGGATCAAGAGACGAACGGACTTGTGGCGCAAGTGCGCGAGCCTTCGATTGCGCCGGCGATTTAGTCGCATCGTACTCCCAGGCCTCAAATGCAGAATCTCCGCCCCACGAACGGGGACCTGCCGGGAATCTCTCCGATGTGTGCGTTTCTGCGCAGCTGGCTGATAGGGCTATCAGTTAAAGTGAATCCTCCTCCGGGTGGTGGCCTCTGGGCGAGTCAGGCAGCGACCTGGCTTTTCACCGCGCCAGGGGTCGAGAGAAATTAATTCGATGCAATGCAGACGAACAGTTGGTCTTCTTCTGACCGCGGCTCTTGCCTTCCTTTGCGTGGGATGCGTTGGAAATGGCAGCCCGCCGGGACCAAGCACTGCTCCGCTCGATGCCGGCAACGTCAACCTGATTTTTGTGGTAAGCGGGGATTTGGATTACCACGCTGCGGGAGACATCAGTCCGAGCACGGCCAACCTGACCAATCAGGGCTTACAGCGATCACTCCTCATGGCCCCGTTCCTGCAAAGTAGCGTGCTGGGGATGAATAACGTGAGCGCCATCTACGCGCTCGAGCCGATGACCCATCAGCAAACCACCAACGGTTACCCGGATATGGCGGCAGCCGAGACCATTGAGCAGTTCGCCCTGCTCAATCAGATCACTCTCTCGAGCAACCTTGTCGGCGGGGCCTTCTATACCGGCAACAACTTCCCGATCTACGCATCGTATGCGTTGGGATCGGTGCCCAGCGGAGTCGCCGAGCCGTTGTCCGAGTGCCCGAATTGCCAGGGCCTCGATTTCAATGATCTGGGCGGCGACAACGAAACCCTTGTAACGGGCATCATTAATGATGGCGTTGCAGGGTATTATGTTTTTTCAGCGCCGTGGGAGACCACCTTCACGCTGATGGCGAACATCAACACATTTGAGCATTACAACCTCAATCTTCCGGCGGGCTATGGTGGTCCCAACTTTATTTATGCAATCTCGATATCGCCATCCGGAAGCGCCGGCCTGATTACTTACAACAGTAACGTGAACCCACCCAACACCTACCCCGTGCTGCCTCCGCCGGCGCTGGTCAGCGCTGGCTGCACGACGAATGTGCCGGCGAGCATCACGGTGACCGGCGGCGTGGGAGGCGCGGTGATTCCCGCGGGAATCAACACCAACGAAACCCTTTACTTTGTCCGTCACGCAGAGGCTCATCCGCAGGGCTACTGGTCCGACAACAACTATGTTGCCGCGGGACAATGGCGCGCGCTCGATCTTCCAAATGCGCTTCAGGGAAAGATAAGCCCGAACCAGGTTTGGTCGGGAGACATCTCTCAGTTTTCGATAGGAACAACGACCATTTCAGGCGAGGATCTTTGGTCGGGTGTTGCGCCGGCGCTGACGGTCGAGCCATACGCAATCGCCAATAACCTGCCGTATTACCTGGTATCGAGTTTCGAGTTAGCCACCCCGAGTACAACCCTGGCCCAGCAAGGCCAGCAAATCAGTAATTTTTTCTTTACAGGTGGCAAATTCTCCAACCAGAAAGTTCTTGTTGGGTGGTCGTACCAGCAAATCAATCCGATAGTCAATGCGTTGCTGTCGAGCTATTATCCGGGCAACCCCCTGCCCTCAATGTCGCCCACTTGGTTGCCAGCCGACTACGACTCCGTGTGGACGCTGACCCTGGATGGCTCGGGCAACCTGACGGGAGACTTCACGAAGTGTGAAGGCATCGACTCCGCCGCGCTGCCCGCCGCGGCTCCTCAGTTTTAGTTATGTCCAATTGCATGGGAGATGGCAGAGGCCCGCAGATTTCTCGTGCTAATTTCACCGCTGCCGTGCTATCTTCCCTCGTGTAAGATTGCGGTTCGGCTTCCCGCGCCGGCGGTTTCGTGGACTCCCCTTCAGTCCATTTGAGTCAGCCATTAATAGCCCTGCGACCATTGGATGTGGCGCCTGCATTTTGATTGGGGAGAGACTCAAGAACAAATGCGGGTCCTTCGACTCCCTTCGCTGCGCTTCGGCCGCTCAGGATGACAGCAATTTAGTTAGGCTCAGAACGACAGCAGGTTAACTTCGCCCATAAGGGCAGCGCTTTCCGTGCGCGGCAAGATTTTCAAATTCTCTCTTCCGCATAATCCCGGCTTTATGAATCAGGAAAGCCTTTATGAAAAGGAGTTAGAACAGCATGAAAAACCTGACAGTCCTCCCCCTCATGCTTGCCGGCGGAATCTTCCTTGCGCAGGCACAGTCGCCATCCCCCACAACATTGCCCGTATATCACGTTGTCAAAACAGGAGCTTCCGACTCAGAGGCGGCGGCTCTGGCCAAAGAGCTTCAGATTCCGGCAGAGTCGCTGGTGAACGCTCGCGGAAAAGTCTCATTCGTCGATTCAAAAAAGTTTCTCACGGTTCCCACAGCTCCAGTAACCGACGCCGAAACAGTTCGCCGCTTACGGGAAGCGACGAAAAACAAGAATCCTGAAACCGAAATTCGCATGACGGCGATTGATGCAAAGGCTTTGGAGGCGCTGCGCGTTCTGGACGAAAAG
>JBAPYY010000364.1:0-2960 GCA_049284975.1 Occallatibacter sp. | reverse complement strand
TTGCGCGAGGCGCGCATTGAGGTCATGGAAATTCCGGGGAAGCCTGGAGCGCTGCGCGCAGTGGCTTTCCTGCGTCCCCACTTCCAACTGGATGAATTGACAGTGTCTTTGAGGCTCGTAGCGGACCTTCCCCAACCCGCGGGCAAATAGCTCCTCCGCTTCTTGTCTCTTGAACCGGAAATCCCCAACCGGCCTTCGAGCAAGGCCTAACTCGAAAGGATTGCAACATGGCAGTTGATTACTATCTGAAAATCGATGGCATTCAAGGTGAAGCGACGGACCAGGACTTCAAGGATCAGATCAACCTTCTTTCCTTCTCCTGGGGTGGGACACAGGTCAGTTCTGCAGGCACTCGATCTGCCGGCTCCGGTGCGGGGAAGGTGGAACTCTCGGACTTCAGCGTCACCAAGCACTATGACAAGTCAAGCCCGCAGTTGTTCAAATCGATGGTCTCTGGAACGCACAGTGCGACCGCTGTTTTGAGCGCGGTGAAGGCAGGCGCAAGCGGCAAGGCGTTTCTCAAGATCTCTTTTGAGGAACTGTTTGTGACCTCGATCCAGGTTTCTGCGGCTGATGAGCTTCCGGCAGAGAGCGTCTCCTTCAGTTACAAGCAAATCAAGATTGACTACAGCACCCAGAATGAGAAGGGAACACTTACGCCTACGGCGTCGCAGACGTACAACATCGGGACCAATAAGGTTTCCTGAGGAAGCATGACACCACTTGCGCTTTACCGCGAAGGTAGGCTGCGGGAGGCCATCAAGGCGCTTGGCGACGAGTTGAGATCGAATCCTCTCGACGCTAGGCGTCGCACGTTCCTGTTCGAGCTTCTGGTGTTTGCGGGCGAGTGTGACCGGGCAGAGAAGCAGCTGGATGTTTTGGTGGGAGCGAGTGCCGAGGCTGCCGCGGGAACGCTGCTTTATCGAAGTGCGCTGCATGCCGAGCGAATAAGACAAGCCATGTTTGCTAACCGCGAGGCGCCTCCTGCAAGGCAAGAGACCGTTTACGGAGGGGTTTGGAACGGAACGCCTTTCAGCGAGTTCCGCGACTCGGACCCGCGCATCGGCGCAAATTTAGAGGTGTTTCTGGCCGGGAGTTATACATGGATACCAATTCATTATCTGCGCAGACTCGAGATTGAACCTCCCGCCAATCTGCGCGACCTGATGTGGGCGCGTGCGCGCGTGGAGACGAGCGCCGACTTTCGCATTCAGGAACTTGGCGAAGTGCTGCTTCCGGTTCTTTGCCCCCTCACTTTCCGCCATGCGGACGAAACTGTGCAATTAGGCCGTGAATCCGCCTGGGAGACGGACGAAACCCACGGTGAAATTCCCTACGGCGCGAAGATTCTCTTGATTGACGGGGCCGAGGTTCCACTGCTGGAGATACGCAGCGTGACGTGGACGGGGCCGGAGAAGGAGTCTCAAGATGCCGCTGCATGAGGATTTGCTAGCGCCGATTGCAGGAGAGAATCCGTCGGGCGAGGACCTTTACTACGACAAGGTCTTCGGTCAGATCAAGGAAGCGCGCAGAGAAGACGACGAGAGTTTGCCTGAAGGCGAGATGGTCCTGGCCCAGAAGAAGAAGGCGGACCATCGCGCGGTAATCAAGTTGGCGGGCGATGCACTAGCCAAGAGGAGCAAGGATCTTCGGCTGGCAGGTTGGCTTGTGGAATCGCAGTTGAAGGTTGAAGGGTTTCCGGTGCTGGCGCCCAGCATCGAGTTACTTCGCGCGCTGCAGGAAACTTTCTGGCCTACGCTCTATCCCGTGATCGAGGAAGGCAACGACCTTGAGCTGCGCATGCTCGCGGTGGAGGCAGCCGGGGCGATGATCACAGCTGCCGTGCGCAAAGCGCCGCTCACCCGAAGCGGCCTGAGCCTGGTGGATTATCTCGAGTCTCGTGTCGTCGGCTATGAGAAGGACGCAACGACGGATGTAAAGCGGGAAGCGCGTAAAGACGCGATCGAGCACGGCAAACTGACCGCCGAGGATTTTGACGAGGCGTTCGCCGCAAGTCCAAAGAGCCTCTACGTGGACGCTGAAGCAGCGCTGGCGGCGTCGCTTCTGGCCACGGAGCGTCTCAGCGAGTATCAGCAGGAGACTTACGGAGATAATGCCCCCAACTTGTCGAAGCTGCGGGAAGGGCTGGAGGAAGTTCATCAGGTAGCGGAGTTACTGCTCAACGAGCGCCGCAAGACAGAGCCGGACCCTGTGCGGGTTGTCGATAAACCGGCCGGGGAGGGAGACGTACTGGAGCCGTTGGGAATACCGGAATCGGATGGAGAGCCATCAAGGCGGCGCAGAGCCAGCCCACCTGGCCAGTTGGATCGAATAGCCGATGCTTATGCGCTGGTGGTGGAAAGCGCGGAATTTTTATTTGAGAAGGACTCCAAGTCTCCCATACCGTATCTTGTTTGTGCCGGTTTGCGGCTGGGCGAGACTCGCATGCAGGGATCGGCTCCAGCGCCGGGCTTTGCGGTGGGGCCAGGCGCAGAGATAAGGCAGTCACTGCGGGCGCTGGCTACAAAGGGTGCGTGGGCGGAGTTGCTGCGTGCGTCACTCCCGATTCTGGCAAGCGAATGCGCCAGGGCGTGGCTCGATCTGCATCGGTACATCTGGCGAGCCGGGCAGGAGACAGGGGCGGTGGCAATCTCAGAGGCCGTGGCGGGAACGGTGAAGAGTCTTCTCGCTGTTCGGCCCGAACTGAGGTATTGGACTCTTGAGGATGATACCGGAGCAGCGAACCCTGAGACGCAGCAGTGGCTGGATACAGTCGTTCTGCAATAGTGAAGTTGCAGTGATTTCAAGGGGGAGAGTTGGCCAGAACCAAGTCTGACATTCTGATCACGCAGTCTCTGATTGATCGTCTGGCCGATGTCGAGCAGTGGCCGGAAACTCGTGCTGCATCCATCAGCATGTATCGCGAGTCGCTCAAGCGGGATGTGGAGTGGCTATTGAAC
>JBAPYY010000363.1:0-1906 GCA_049284975.1 Occallatibacter sp. | reverse complement strand
GCTCATAAATAAGCAGCGGACCAAACCTAAAGGAATCACGATGCGGGTGTCAAGTGTTTTTTGCTATATTGCATAAATATGCTAGACATCGCATGTACATGCAAGGATGATATTCTTTATGCGTTATAGGCCCGCTCCAAAGCTCTTTACTTCCCAACGAAGAACTCTATGTTTTGCGCTAAGGGTGCAGGAGCCGCGCGGCTCTAAATTCCGGATCTACGTCATTGGCACTCAGGGTGCAGCATAGTAGTTTGCGCGAAGACTGAATAGTCGGAGTTGCACTCATATGCAATCCGGCGGGTCGGCGATCTAGACTTTGGTATGTGTCCAATGGGATGGCATCTCGTAGATGTCCCTAAAGACCGAACTCGTCGGGAAAGAAAACAAATGCTGAAGAATCTCAAGTTTTTTGCTTAATGCGCTATCGCTAACCATTTTGGCGGAAATGGGACGTGGCGATGAACACGTGATTGTCGATGCCAATTCTCCTGCAATAACAATGTGCAAAAGGGTAGTGGAGCACTCTTGTTCAAGACAGTAGTGATCGTGACCACTACCATGCTTCTGGCAGTCAAGTTACCGCCACGGTACTCGGGGTGCATCCGAGCATTTGGATGCACCGTCCCTCCGATGCCGCTCCGACGGGCGCGCAATCTGTACATCAAAAAGAAGCTTACGCCTCTACCGGAAGCCCTCATGATCGCTATCGAACAGTAATGATCACTAGCTGATACCGCGTCAGAGGGGGTGTGCCGTTATCGGTTGCTTGAAGAATCACGTGGACCGTCTGCCCGGCCTTGGCGTCGTCTGGCACGCGGAATGTTGTTGTGAGTGCCACCGGATCAGAGAAAGTAATGTCGCCCGGATAGGTTCCTGCATCGTTGTACTCCCACCACATCACCTTGACTGCATTGTGATCTGGATCCGAAACCTCTCCTTGCAGTCGGACCACGACGCCAGGACGAGCGGAAATTGCTGAGGGTCCGCTGATTCGGACTGTGGGAGGGTGGTTTGCATCTCTGAAATCCGGCGTGACAGACCACTTCATCCGCACCTCAAAGTCGTTCTGAGCGGCTGCAAAAAAGCGTGCGGCAATCGCCGCGGTGCGTGCTGGCACAGTAGGAAAATGGAAGTTCGCGAAGTTGATCGATTCGCTTTTCGGAGCCGTGACCTTGTTTGCATCGCTCCCAGCAGACGCCAGTCCTCGAGCGAGGCCTGAAGTGTCCGGAGGTAATACCGGCGAAAGCGCTCCGTAAAGCGAAAAGCCCATGCCACCAGGATGCATCCACCCGCCCCATCCGCCCCACTGCGGATTCTCGTAGGCTCGCAGCCCGTTATCGATCAGATTGAGAAATGTAGGCGTGTCCCCCTCGCCCAGGAATGCCCCCTTCGTCTCCGGCGGCATCCACACCATGTACCCCATCTTCTTCAGCTCTTCCACCGAATAACCGGACAACCCGAAGTAATCCGTCCGGTCGCCCTTCACCATCTGCTTGCCATCACCCCAAACGCGATAAAGGGCGCCCAGCGGCCCACGGTTCGAGATGTTCTGTCGCGTCCATTCCGGGGTGAAGTAAATCTTGTCCTCCGGCGCAGCTCGATCCTGCGCGCCGTAACCGAAGTAGATCCCTGAAAACTCGTACTCCCGCACTTTCGGCCAGTTCGGCCGGATGTAGCTGGCCTCCGTGCCATCCTGATCGCCCGAGGGAATGATGATGAGTTTGCGCGACACCTTCTCGCGAATCGTCTCCCACTGTGGCGTCTTCGCGTACTCGTCGTGAATCGATTTCAGCGCCCGCGCAATGGTGCTCTCACCGCCCTGCGCAGTCACGTAGAGAGGACCAGGCTCGTCGTCGAGCAGAAGCGATTTGATCAGGTTCGATCCGTCCGTATCGCGCGAGAAATC
>JBAPYY010000362.1:0-1934 GCA_049284975.1 Occallatibacter sp. | reverse complement strand
GAGAAATGGTCATTAGTTTTTGTCGCGTTGCGGGACAGTATCAGGATTAGCGGAGCGAGTTAGTTTGAAAAACCTATAGATAGATGGAGCTATCCCACCCTAGGCGCAAGAATAAAGGCGTGCCGAGGATGGGGCACCCGGCTCAGAATGACTGCGGTGAAGGTGCGGTACCGGGTTCACGAGATGTGTGCGCTCGGATATTGCTCGAAGGGCGATCAGCAGTATATCGTTGCTGGGTGAAAGTATCACGATGTAGCGGGATTCTGCTGCACCCCTCCTCTTTGCCCGGTCGTTTCGGCATCGGCGATATGGGGCCATGCGCTTATCAATTTGCCGATTTTCTGTCTGCCGCCGGACAGAAGCTTTGGCAGGTACTTCCTCTGAATCCGACCGGATACGGCGATTCTCCTTACCAATGTTTTTCTGCATTTGCGGGCAACCCGATGCTGCTCAGCCTGGAGCGGCTGTGCGGTCGGGGGCTGCTGGAGCAGCGCGACCTGGATGCGGCGCCGGAGTTTCCTGAAGAGTCGATTGATTTCGGGCGGACGATTGAGTTCAAGATGCCGGTGCTGCGGCGGGCGGCGCAGGTTTTTCTCTCGGGCTGCGGACACGTGGATCGCGCGGCGTTTGAGGATTTTTGCAAAGAGAAAAGCGCATGGCTTGACGATTACGCGCTCTTCATGGCGCTGAAGGACGCGAACCAGGGGACACCGTGGACCGCGTGGGATGAGCCGATTCGCAAGCGGGACGCAGGCGCGATGAGCGAGTGGACGGAGAAGCTCGCGCCGCAGCTGATGGCGTACAAATATTGGCAATTTGAGTTTTTCCGGCAGTGGGAAGAACTGAAGAAATATTGCCGTGAGCGCGGTATCCGTTTCATGGGCGACATTCCCATTTATGTTGCGCACGACAGCGCGGATGTGTGGGCAAATCCGGAGTTGTTTTATCTGGACGAGCAGGGAAAACCGACGGTGGTTTCTGGCGTGCCTCCGGATTATTTCAGTGCTACGGGACAGCTTTGGGGCAATCCGATTTATCGCTGGGATTTGATGGCCGCGGACGGGTACAAGTGGTGGATTGAACGCTTCCGCGCATCATTTGCGCTTTTCGAAATGGTGCGGCTGGATCACTTTCGCGGCTTTGAAGCATACTGGGAGGTTCCCGGCGGCGAGCCGACAGCGGTTCACGGGCGCTGGGTAAAAGGGCCGGGAGAGAGCTTCCTTTCGGCGCTCAAGGATGCGTTTGGCGAATTGCCGATAGTCGCGGAGAACCTGGGAGTGATTACGCCGGCGGTGGAAGAACTGCGCCACAAATTTGGATTGCCGGGAATGAGTCTTCTGCAATTCGCATTCGGAACCGATTCGCAAGGCTCGACGTTTCGCCCGCACAATTACAGCCGCGACGTGGCGGCCTATACCGGCGGCCACGACAATGACACGACGGTGGGGTGGTGGACGAGTTCAGGCGAGGGTGACAGCACACGCTCACCGGAGGATGTTCTGAAAGAACACGAGACGGCCAAGGCGTATCTGGATTTCCACGACGACGCGGAGATCAATTGGGTGATGATTCGTGCGGTGGAGGCGTCGGTGGCGAAGATTGCGATTGTACCGCTGCAGGACGTGCTGGGGCTGGGAAGCGCGGCACGCATGAATCTTCCCGGCAAGATGAGCGGGAACTGGCAATGGCGGTATCGCAAGGGTGCGTTGCGCCCTGAGTTGAGCGCGAAGCTGCGGGAAATGGCGACGCTGTACGATCGGTAGCTATTTGATGGTGTGTGATTGAGTGTTGTGGTATCCCACCCTAGGCGCAAAAACAAAAGCGCGCCGAGGGTGGGGCACCCGGAGTTGTGTTTTGAAGTTGAGAGTTGAGGCATCCCAGGTCCCAAAATCGGGACCTGGGACACCCAGATTTGTGGGCCGCGACAGGAGAGA
>JBAPYY010000361.1:0-1739 GCA_049284975.1 Occallatibacter sp. | reverse complement strand
AATTTCTGAAAAACGGGCTCATAGGATGAAGGATCCGGAGCGAATACATAGGAGCAACTTAGCTGTCGAGCAATATTGTCCGTCGCCATCTGATCCAGGATGTCGAGAGGCGTGGAACCTTCATAAAAAACAACAGCGGAAAGGTTAGGCGCAAGAGAAAGCGCCATCTCAATATCGAGCGCGGCCTCGCTGTCGTCACACGAAGTTCCGCAAATTCCACTCATTCCACCCAGCAATACATTGACGATCGGGACATTCAGCGTTTGTCCCTGGCTGCTGAAGTAGCCCTGAATATCGCTTAAGTTGTAACCTCCCATGGCAAAGATACCAATGGTTTGACCACTGCCGTCCAGGGACACGCCGGGAACATACGCATTTCTCAGATCACTGGCGAGAAAGCTCCCATTTTGACCGGAGCCTTCGTTGATCTGCGCCTTGGAGACGGCTAATTGTTGATGGCTCGCAAGACGGGGTAAATAGAGTGTGCTCAGACCAGTAATGCCTTGAACCGGAATAGTGGTATCTACCGAGGGTTCGACATCCGGAGCATAAAACGTGCGTGCTTCCGTCGGATGGCGATAGACTTGCATTTTTACGCCGAAGGTGCGCTCGACAGCTTGTACTGTGCCGTTCACATGAACCACTAATCGACTGGATGAGGTGTTCGTGACCGTCAGGCCATGCGAGAGGGCAAACGCCCGCACCTGTCCCAAGTCGTCTCCGGTGGGTCCAAATCGCTCTGTGAATTCGTTCGCGGTTAGAAAATGCCGGTACTCTGGACTCGTCGGATCATAGAGGTTCTGAAGCAGGTTCTTCAGTTGTTCTGGATTTCGAGGTTCCAGAGTAAGTGTCAGGTTCATCGGCAGATTGCGATCTAACCGGCCCATCGATCTCATCCCGCTTGGCGCCGCTGAATGGGTGGCGAGCGACTGCCGGATAGAAGGCTCGCGGTAGACAGAATCATTGCTCGTTTGCGCCGAGGTCTCACCTGCAGAAGCGTTTAACAAAATACTAATAAGCGAAGTGATTACAAGAGAATTCAAAGATCGCATGGAGCTCCTGGTCAAAAGCGAGGATCTGGCAATATGTTTTGTCCCTTCTACCATCGGCATTCGATTTCGAATTATGTAGCATAGTCAAAACTTTCGTAACATGCTGTGAACTTTGCTGCAATATCCTCATTTTCTATAAGCCGTAGATGCCAACTGTTAACCACAATGTATTCTTCAAGCATTGCATTTGCTTGCCAGCCTCTACCTTGCAGGTGCTCGGTTGTCGGGGGAAGTGGTCATATTGAAAATATGGTTCAACCATTGCCGGCACCGAGGCAGCGAGTGACTTTATATTTGACGCTTCAAAGATGGACGGATTGCTCTTTCAGTACATGAAGATAGGAGGAAGAATCCCCTCTTTTGAGTTTGTCCTAGAGTTCAACGATTTTTCTGGAGCAACGCCTAACACGAAAGTCATCGCATCCCGTTTTTGGTAGTTGAAGCCACTCGATCTCATCAATGTCTAGAAGACATCCGGCTCTGTTGTCATCCTCCCATTCGGCAAGTCAGATAGCGGGCATCCAGCGGCGATACAGCTTGAAAGCTTCGCGACCTACTCCTTTGGCTGATCTCAGTGGTTGCCAGGCGAATAGTCTTTGCGCCAAAACGGACTTCCTCGCTTTACGGTGAGTACCACGGTTCCGAAAGCCTGAACTCCATCAAGCGGGTTGCTGGACACAAAAACAA
>JBAPYY010000360.1:0-3427 GCA_049284975.1 Occallatibacter sp. | reverse complement strand
GAGAAATTCTGCTACGTTCGTTGCCCGGTTCGCGACGGCGGCCTCTCCCCTCCGTGAGCCGCAACGCCTATAATCAGCCTGTTGTGCATACATTTTCTTCATCTCGTTCAGGCCTGGTTCTAAAACTGGCCGCCGTTTTTGGGCTGAGTACAGCGCTGGCCCTTTGCGTTTCGGTTTGCGCGCGCGCCCAGAGTGCCGCGGAAGTTAGCCCCGCCGCTGGGGAACACGGCCGCATTCTGCTGGTGTTGCCCTTTGACAACCGCACCGGCCAGCCTAGCCTGGAGTGGATTCGCGAGGCCGCCGCAGAAATTCTGAGCAGCCGGCTGGCCTCGGCGGGCTTTGCTCCCATGAGCCGCGCCGACCGCATGTACGCGCTGGACCACCTCGGGCTGCCGCAGCATTTTCACCCATCGCGCGCCAGTTCGCTCAAGCTGGCCGAGACGCTGGACGCCGACTCGATCATCGTGGGCAGCTACGTGACGGACGGCTCGGGCATTGTGGCCGAGGCGCAGTTGGTGGACGTTCCCCACCTGCGCATGAGCGCGTCGGTTAGCTCCCGCGGCGAGATGAGCAATCTGATTCCGGTCTTCGACTCGCTGGCCTGGAAACTCACGCGGCAGCTCGACCCCGCCTTCAAAGTCTCTGAAGAAACATTTGTGGCCGCTGACTCGGGACTGAGCCTTGCCGCCTTTGAGCAGTACATTCGCGGCATCACCGAGAGTGACCAGCAGGAGCGTCTGCGCCATCTGAATCAATCTGTTCTGCTCAGCCCGCAGTTTTCTCCGGCCTGGATGGCGCTGGGACGCGAGGACTACTCGAGCCAGCAGTACGAGCAGGCGGCGAAGGCTTTTGCCAAAGTGGGGAGTAACAACGCCAGTGCCGACGATGCTCTGGAGGCCGGTTTCTTCCGCGGCCTCTCGCTGCTATTTTCCGGCGACTACCCGCATGCTCAGGAGGCATTTGCCGACGTGGCGCGCGTGCTGCCGTTAGCTGAGGTTTTGAACAACCAGGGCGTCGCACTGGCCCGCAGCGGTCAGGACGGCATTGCACTGTTCCGCCAGGCTGAGGCCGCCGACCCAGATCAGGCCGACTATCACTTCAACCTGTCCGTCAGCCTCAAGCGCCGCGCCAACAACGCCGAAGCCCAGACGGAACTGGCTGAATGCCTGCGCCTGCGCCCCAACGACACTGAGGCCCAGGCGGTTCTGAAGTCCTGGACTGAACTGGATAAACCCGGCCCGGTGAAAACCGCGCTGGCTAAATCCGCGCCCGCAAAGACACCCGACGTGCAGGAACCGGCCAAAGCAGGAGACGCGGGCGAGGAACCTGCGGGCAAATCCGATCCGCTGGAGCGCATCGAGCGCACCTTTGATGCCGCAGCCTTCCACCAGGCCGCCGTCATGATGGACCAGATGGCCGCCGCGCACCTGGCCGCGCTTCCGCCGCCGCAGCGTGCGCAAATGCTTTCCGCGCAGGCTCATGAATACTTGGATCACGGCCTGCTGCTCGAGGCCGAGCGGCTCTATCAAGCCGCCGTGGCCGCAGACCCAAAGATTGTTGCGGCACACACCGGTCTGGCAGAGATTCGCTTGCGCGACGGCGACGCCCAGGCCGCCCGCAATGAGGCGGTTACGTCGCTGGAACTGATGCCATCTGTCGATGCGTACCTGGTGCTGGCACGGCTGGATTTAGCTGCCAACCACCGCGACGAAGCGCTTCACAACGTCCGCGCGGCACTCCAGATTGACTCGAAAAGCAAAGCCGCATTGGATCTCTGGCAGCAGATTGAAGCCGGCGGAGGGCAGAAGAAGTAACGTGGTTTCCCGCTCTTGCGACGGGAAATCGCGCAAGGACGGGGCGGAAAATTTTGGCGCAATGACAATGCCCTGAAGGGAGCAATCCATGATTCAGCGCGTACGAGGGTTCGCAACACTGATTGGCCCACTTATTGGTTTGGTTGCGGCCATTGGGCTGGCGACTTCAGCTTCTGCCCAGCCGCTGGTGGACAAATTTATCCTCTCCGACACCATCCAGCCGGTTACCGCCGGCGAACTCGACCGGGCCATTGCCCACGCCAACTCAGACGGCGCCAGCGCCCTGCTGATCGAGCTGAATACTCCGGGCGGGCTCCTGGATTCGACGCGCACCATGGCTGGCGCGATTCTCTCTTCAAAGGTTCCGGTCATTGTTTATGTAGCTCCTGCGGGCGCGCGCGCCGGCTCTGCAGGATTTTTCCTACTGGAGTCTGCCGACATCGCCGCCATGTCTCCCAGCACCAACGCTGGAGCGGCGCACCCAGTGATGGAATTCGGCGGCCAGCCCGACGCGACCATGACCCAGAAGATTGAGAATGACGCCGAAGCATTTTTGCGCTCTTATGTAACGCGCCGGGGACGCAACGCCGAAGCCGCCGAAGACGCTGTTCACACTTCACACTCCTACACCGCGCAGGAGGCGCTGGACAAGCACCTCATTGACCTGACCGCATCGAATGACTGGGAGTTGTTGCGCGACTTGGACGGCCGCGAGATTACTCGCATGGACGGCAACAAGCTGGTGCTTCACCTGACCGGCGCGCGAATCGAAACACTGAAGCCCACCATGCGCGAAGAGCTACTGGGCTGGTTGGTCGATCCCAACATAGCCTTGCTGTTTCTTATCGGCGGTGCACTGCTGATTTATCTCGAATTCAACACTCCCGGCACAGTCGTCCCAGGAGCGCTGGGCACACTGATGGTTCTGCTGGCCATCTTTGCGCTCAACCTGCTGCCCATCCGTTTCACAGCGGTCATGCTCCTGGTAGCGGCGCTGATTCTGCTGTTGCTGGAAGCCAAGTTTGGCGGCCATGGAGTACTGGCCACCGCGGGTATTATCTGCCTTACATTCGGAACGCTTACGCTGGTTGCCGCGCCGGTCCCGGAGATGGCCATCAGCCCCTGGGTAGCCATAGCGGTCAGCGCCGCTTTCGGGTCCATCACAGTTTTCCTGGTCCGCCTGGCGGTGCGCGCCCGACGCAGGAAATCCCTCATTGGCCCATCGGCACTCGTGGGCAGCCGCGCCTCTGCGATGGAGCCGCTCAACCCCGGAGGCCACGTGTTGGTCGAGGGCGAAATCTGGAGCGCAGTAGCTACAGAGCCTGTGCCGGCTGGCGCGCCATTGCGCGTAGTGGCCCTGGAAAATTATCTGTTGCGCGTGGAACCGGCTGCACCGCAAAAGCCGCCGCAGGCTGCCGCATAAGTAGTACAATTCGGTCGTAAGCGAGGAAAGCCCAATGCCTGATCTGTCTGTGCCGGTTCTGATCTTCTTAGCCATCGTCGTCCTCTATCTGCTCAACTCCATCAAGATTCTCCGCGAGTATGAGCGCGGAGTGATCTTCCGGCTGGGCCGCGCCCTGCCGACGCCAAAAGGTCCTGGCATCATCCTGGTC
>JBAPYY010000359.1:0-2900 GCA_049284975.1 Occallatibacter sp. | reverse complement strand
GTTATCCCGTATCCAAAAAACTTCTCCCCCGATCCCAAAATAAAAAGGAAAGGTGAAAGCGTATGTCCAAAGTGGTCACAAGAACTCACAAGTACAACGCACAAGCAACTGTCCTCCAGGGCGAATTGGTGCTGCCGCTCCCTAAAAAAATTGAACCCCAGGCCCACTCGGAATTAGCGGAAACGGGTGGTTATCTCAGCAAGCGCGCTGAAAATTACCGGCTTGAATCCGTCATCTCCTTCCGCTCCGCCTATGCCCATGTTGCCGGCAACAAGAGCAACAAGCCGGGCGAGGGCTGGCACACCCTGACCACCACTGTGGTTGAAGGGCTCAACGTTCTCGACGTGGTCACGGCCGACCGCGTTGTGGGCCAAACCATCACCCTGCACCCGCTCGAAGGCTATATTCCGTCCATCTCGTTCCTCGGCACGCGCTTTGAGAATCTGCGCATCGCCGGCTACCCCGTCAAGATGGAGTTCGACTACGATATCTTCGGACCCAAGCCCATCGACGACCTGCCATACGTCCAGGATGCCGGCGTTCTCAGCCGCGTCTCACGCCAGCATGAACGCATCCTCCGCAACAAGAACCTTCCCGAGGCGCTCCAGAAACATTACAATCAACTTTCCTCTAATCTTGGCGGTTCGGGGGCAGTCGAATGTTCGCTGGTCAATCGGGTGGCTGGGTTCTTCCCTGGCAGCAGCTTTGGGAATGTGATTACCGTTCCGGGTTTTGGGACAATCACGCTGGCCAAGCTGACCGTCAAGCACGAGGATCCGCACCCGGAGACGAAAGTCCCCCGCAAGACCACCTTCACGCTGACCATGATCGATCTCAAGATGGGCTGCGCCGTCGAAGGGGATTTGGGGACTGGGGGTGGTACAACCAACGGTACATCAGGGGATTAGCGCAGGCGGTTTTCCTGGGTGCTCGCGAGACACGCGGTCCAACTTCGTGGCTGGCGGGCATCCGGAAGCGGTCTCTCGACGCGCGACGCGGCCTCTGGTCCCACATATTTCCATACTTGTCGGTCCTTTTGCTATTGTTGTTGATTCCTCTGGAAGATACACGCCCCGGCAGCGCACAGGCCGCTTATGACCAGGCCTGGAAACTCTTCCAACAGGGAAGGCTGGCCGATAGCCAGCAGGCAGCGGAACTGGGGAGCAAAGAGTTTCAGGCCTCCAACCCAGAATGGGCCACTAAATTTCAACTCCTTGAAGCTGAGGATATGGTCTGGCGCGGTATGTACGACAATGCCCTGCGCCTCCTCGCAGGTTACCTGCCCGATTCCCATCATCCAGAAGAAACCGTCCGCGAACTGGCGATCGAGGCGGGCGCTCTGACTCACCAGGGACAATTGTCCATCGCCAATCAAAGACTCACTCAGGCCGAGGGCTTCTGTAAGAGCGCCGATTACGAACACTGTAGCACTATCCTCAAGATGCGTGGGAACTTGGCAATCAGACAAGGAAATCTTGCCTTGGCGCGGCGGTATTATCTCGATTCCCTTGCTTTTGCTCAAACTCACCACGACCGCTTCATGGAAGCAAGCGCATCTTTGAGCCTGGGCTTCTGCGCTCTCCAAAATTATCGCTACGACGAAGCCATAGATTGGTCGAAGACCGCATACCGAGAGAGTTCAGAGCTGGGCGCGGAAGGCACGATGCAAATGGAACTGGGCAATCTTGGTTGGGCTTATTACCAGTTGGGCGATGATGAAAAAGCTCTCGATTTGTTCCTTGAGGCGGAAAAAATTGCTACAAGACTCGGAGACATTCGCGACGAACTCAAATGGACAAGCACCGCCGGATATGTCTATCACGATTCCGGCGATCTGACCCGTGCCGCGCAATCCTATCGCCAGGCGCTCACCTTGGCAAGGCAGATCAATAGCAAAGAAGACATTGTGAACGCGCTCGGAGACTTGGCTCAGGTATCCGTGGACATCGGGAAGCTGGATGATGCAAGCGCTTATCTCGATCAGGAAACTCCAATGGTGGGCGCGGGTAGCAAACTGCTGATTGCGAATATGAAATTCACGCAGGGAACGTTGGCCGCCGCGCGTCACCAGGATCAGCAAGCGGAGACGATCTTTCGTGCCATCCAAAAGGATACTGCAAACCCAACGACGTTTCGGCTGAGCGCCGGGGACCAATTAGCCCTGTTATATGAGCAGCAAGGCAAGAAGAAGGAAGCGGAGCGGATCTGCAAAGCCACGCTAACCACCTATGAGTCGGCGCGGGAGCAGCTCACACAGGAGGGCTCGCGGCTTCCTTTCGCCGCCAACGCTACGGGCATCTACGACCACTACATCCACCTGCTGGTGGAAGAAGGCCGCAGCGATGAAGCCCTGGCCGTGGCCGACCAGAGCCGCGCCCAGACGCTGGCCCAGGACCTCGGCGTGGACACGGACAGAGGCTCATTCCGGCCCGCTTCGCTCGACCCGCGCCGGGTTGCTCAAAAAACCGGCGCAACCCTCCTCTTTTACTGGCTGGGCGAAAAGCAGTCGTATCTCTGGGTCGTGAATCAGCCAAAAATTACGCTCGTCCGGCTGCCCGCACAGAAGGAGATTATTTCGCGCGTCTCGCGCTACCAAAAAGCCCTGCTAAACATGGACGATACTAGGCAAACCGGCGACCCAGATGGCCAGGCGCTCTATCAAATTTTGGTGGCCCCCGCAGCCAAATTCATCCGGCCCGGCGCCAAGGTAATGATTCTGGACGATGGCCCGCTGAGCCGGTTGAACTTTGAAACTCTCCTCGCTCCCGGCCCCAGTCCCCAAAGTAGTGCCCAGACTGGCCCTCAAGCTAATCCGGGTTCCAGCCCCGCCACGCATTACTGGATCGACGACGTAACCCTGCTCTCGGCCCCCTCGCTTGATCTGCTTGCCGCGGCAAAGC
>JBAPYY010000358.1:0-7595 GCA_049284975.1 Occallatibacter sp. | reverse complement strand
GCATTGCCGTGGCCCTTCTTGTATTCCAATCCCCTACGCGGCTAAGCTGCCGACTCGCGACTCTTCAGATTCCTGGTGAGCGCGTCTTCCACAACCTTCTCAACATCGCTCAGGAAGAAGCCGCCGGCCGGTTGCAAGGCAACCTGGGTTCCGGTGTGGCCCAGCGCTGTGGCAATCTCGTTCCAGCGCAGAATGGTGGAGTTGGCCGGTACCATGATGGGTTTGCGAACCCGCTCAGGCAGGGCGCAATAGGTAACCCACATCCCCAGCGCCAACAAAATCACCGACTCAGAAACGAATTGCAGCGGGGCCGTCAGGGATGTGTTGCGGGTCCAAAATGAAGCCAGAATAAAGTCGCTTGCGGACATCACGCCAAACCCTAAAGAAATTCCGAAGGCCATGTCGCGGGCCGAGAGTCGAAGGGCATTCATGCTCAGGCAGAGGAAGCCCAGCAGGCACAGCTCAACGACGCCGACCGAATGCATCAGCCGGAACGCGGAGTTAGAAATAATATCAACAAGGAGGCTACCCTTATTATGTGGAAAGTCAATTGACGAGAAGCTCACAATCACAGAGGCGAGAACCGCCCAACGGAAGATCACCAGTCCGAACCTCATCAGCCCCGGAAACGCTGAGAGCGCGGAGCGGAAAACCTCAACGCAAACGAAGTAAAGCAATATCGTGCTGGTGATGTACACGGCCCAGTATGTATAAAAGTAGATTGGGAAGCAGAGGTTGTGAAACCAGTGCCCAGTCTGGCCATAGATTAGAAAAAGCTGCACGGGCGCCGACGCTACACGCAACGCCAGATAGCCTCCCATAGCAGGGAAGCGGCGTTGCAGCTTCTTCGTCCAAAAAAGGAAGCCGAACGCGGCCCAGAGAGCAAATTCGGCCACGCTCATCACCGACATGGCGGTCTGCAAAGACATAAGGTCCCTCTCGTTATTCTGAGAACTCTCTCAGCATAACGCCAAATGTCCGGCCGCTCAAGGCAAAATTGTACTAATTAGGTTACTTTTAGCCCAATTGCAGGCATTTATTTGCCCGAATCAAGGTTGCCGCTGCACTCATAGGGTCCGCATGGAGCCGGGAAGGTCGCGGTGGCCGACTGATGGCTTGGAACGGCAGGGGTGGTCTTGGGCGTAACGGCGGCAGCGGCGGCAGCGGCGGCGATCAGAGAAAGAGCGAAGATGCGGATGGCGTATTTCATCGTTGGTAACCTCTTTTGGTTTCTTATTGACAGAAGACGCATCTTCTGCACACAGAAATCGTAAGTAATCTCCCTTCGTAAGTCCAGTGATTTCAGAATAATTATTCAATGGTAATCAAAATAAGTAACATATGGTAATTAGTATTTTATTACTATCGTACCGCTATCGTGTCCGATTTTGACTCTTATACCCGCTTTCTCCGTCTCCTCTTTCTCCTTCATTTGGGCCCTCGCCGCGTGATAAAATAAGCACAGATGAATCTGATTGAAAGCCTCTGTCTTTCAATCGGTTAGACCCCGAATCCACTCCCCCGGAAGCTCCTCTGGACACCGCGCCTTCCCCAGTGGAGTTCGAAGCGAAGGCATTGCGAATGGAACCCTATGGCGACTGAACCTCTGAGCACCACTCCACTGCCTGAAAATAACGGCAGCTACACTGGCGAGAACATCAAAATTCTTGAGGGCCTGGAGGCGGTACGTCTGCGTCCGGCCATGTATATCGGCTCGACCGGCGAGATGGGTTTGCATCACCTCGTCTACGAGGTAGTGGACAACTCAGTAGATGAGGCGCTGGCGGGCTATTGTAAAAAAATCGACGTTGTCATCCACGTCGACAACTCCATTACTGTGGTCGACGACGGCCGCGGAATTCCTGTGGACATGATGCCGTTGTCCAACGGCAAGATGATGCCTGCGGTGCAGGTGGTGCTGACCAAACTCCATGCCGGTGGCAAATTCGACGCGTCCACCTACAAAGTCTCGGGCGGTCTGCACGGGGTCGGCGTCAGTTGCGTAAACGCGCTCTCTCAGGACTTCAACGTCGAGATCTGGCGCGACGGCCACACATGGGAGATGGATTTCAGTTGCGGCGATCCCACCAGCGAATTGCGTCAGGCGGGCACCAGCAAGCGCCGCGGCACCAAGATCCATTTCCTGCCTGACAAAACCATCTTTCAAGCCACAGAGTTCAACTACGACACGCTGGCCCAGCGTTTGCGCGAGATGGCCTTCCTCAACAAGGGCCTGGAAATTACGCTCACCGACGAGCGAACTGCCGACGCCAAGACGGGCGAGGCCCGCCACGCCGATTTTCACTACGCCGGCGGTATCGCCGAGTTTGTAAAGTATCTCAATCGCGGCAAGGCCGTGTTGCATGACAAGCCCATCATGATGGAGGCATCGCGCGACAACGTTGAAATCGAAATCGCCCTTCAATACAACGATAGCTATTCGGAAACCGTGTTCAGCTTCGCCAACAACATCAACACCGTTGACGGCGGCTCGCATCTCTCCGGCTTCCGCACCTCGCTTACCCGCACCATAAACGCCATCGGCCAGCAGCTCGGACTCTTCAAGGACATGAAGGAGAACCTGAGCGGCGACGATGTGCGCGAGGGCCTGGTGGCTGTAGTCAGCGTCAAGCTCTCTCAGCCGCAATTCGAGGGCCAGACCAAGGGCAAGCTCAACTCCGACATCGCCGGTACCGTTCAGGCTTTCGTCAATGAACGGCTGGGCATGTTCCTTGAGCAGAATCCACCCATCGCCAAGCGCATCATCAACAAGGCCATTGAAGCATCACGCGCGCGCGAGGCAGCCCGCAAAGCTCGCGACCTGACACGGCGCAAAGGCGCGCTCGACGGCGGCGGATTGCCCGGCAAGCTGGCCGATTGCAGCGAGCGCAATCCTGAGCGCTGCGAGTTGTATCTGGTGGAGGGCGAGAGCGCCGGCGGCACCGCCAAGCAGGGCCGCGATCGCAAGTTCCAGGCCATTCTGCCCCTCAAGGGAAAAATTCTCAATGTCGAGAAGGCCCGCTACGACAAGATGCTGGGCCACGAAGAAATCCGCGCCATGATTACCGCGCTCGGCTGCGGCATCGGCAAGGACGATTTCGATCCCAGCAAGATCCGCTACAGCAAGATCATCCTCATGACCGACGCCGATGTTGACGGCTCGCATATTCGCACGCTTCTGCTCACATTCTTCTTCCGCCACATGACCGAGCTGATCAAGCGTGACAACATTTACATCGCGCAGCCGCCGCTCTTCAAGATCAAAAAAGGCCGCTTCGAGCAGTACATCAAGGACGAGCGCGAGTTTGTCAAAGTGATGATCAAACGCGCCTCGGAGGGCATGATCGTCCGCCACGGCGAGGAAGCCATTCGCATTGAGGGCGCCAGCCTCACACGCTTCATGAGCACGCTGGGCGAATACCTCGATTTCGTCGAAAAGGTCGACAAGCGCATCCGCAATGAAAAGCTGACGGAACTGCTGGCTCGCGCCGAACTGGTGCACCGCGCCGATTTTGCGTCCAAATCCGAAAGCGAGATTCCGCCCAAGTTGGCTCTGCTGCGCGCCGAACTGGCCGAGCGAGCCGATGAGTTTGGCTTCAAGGCGCTCAGCGAAGCTGTCGAGGACGAGGAGCACCACACCTGGTCCATCTGCTTTACCGATGCGCAGGGTGCTGTGCGCTGCATCGACTGGACCCTGGCTTCCAGTCCTGAGTTCCGCCAGATGATGGCCAAGTACACGCTCATCAAGGAATTTCTCGAGCCACCGTTCCTCATCGAGTACGCTGTGAAAGCCGCCGCCGAAACCAGTCCCGAAGCTGCCAGTGAAGCCGAGACCGAGGAAGCGGCGCCTGACAGCGCCGAAGCCCAGGCGGAGGCCAAGCAGGCTCGGCGCACCGCTCGTCTGCAGCGCGAACCGGTGGAGAAGCAAGCCGCCCGCGAACTCTTCGAGTACATCGTCGAACAGGGCAAAAAGGACTACCAGGTGCAGCGTTACAAGGGCCTCGGCGAAATGACCTCCACGCAACTTTGGGAGACCACCATGGACCCCGAGCGCCGCACGCTGCTTTCCGTCAAGCTTGAAGATTTTGTGGAAGCCGAGGAGATCTTCGCCACTCTGATGGGCGAAGACGTAGAAAAGCGCCGCAAGTTTATCGAAGACAACGCGCTGAACGTACGCAACCTCGACATATAATCGCGAGCCCGGGAGAAACGCTTACGTTACTATTTCCCGGGGTCTGCTCCTCCTTCTTCAAAAAGTCTTCACACATGGCGCAAAACTTCCTGTATGCTTGCCGCAAGGTCACGCCATGATCTTCGATGAAAACGACCTTCATCGGGCATTCGACGAAGACGAGTTCTATCCGTGCTTTCAACCCCTGATTGAACTCAGGACCGGCCAACTGGCTGGCTTTGAACTACTTGCGCGATGGAAACATCCGCGGCTTGGCATCATCCTCCCAGACGACTTCATTCCTGCTGTGGAGAAGAGCGGCTTCATCAATCAACTGACCCACCAGATATTGGAAAAAGCCTTCGCCGCTGGCCCCATATTGCCCGGCTCTGTGATGTTGGCCGTCAACCTTTCTCCGCTTCAACTGCACGATCTGACGCTTCCCGCCAGGATTGAGTCAGTTGCGTCAAAGGGCGGCTTTCCACTCGACCGTTTGACCATCGAAATTACCGAGAGCGCGCTGCTGATTGATCTTCTGCGCGCCCAGTCTGTTGCCTGTAACTTGAAAGCTCTGCATTGCAAGCTTGCGCTAGACGACTTCGGCACCGGGTATTCGAGCTTGAAACATTTGCAGGCATTGCCCTTCGATGAATTGAAAGTTGACAAGAGTTTTGTCAGTTCCATGGCCCAGTCGCGGGAAAACAGAAAGATTGTAGCCGGTGTCGTGGGCCTGGGACGCAGCCTTGGGCTCATCACGGTTGCGGAAGGAGTTGAGACCCAGGAACAGGCCAACATGCTGCTCTGGCTCGGATGCGACTTCGGACAGGGCTTTCTATATAGCAGACCAGTTGCGATTGAAGAGGTTCCCGGCCTTGTTTCCCGCAAGCCACAGGCTTATGCCTCCTGCCTGTCGGATCCTCCCGATGCAGACCCGATCACCAGCCTCGAGGCGCTACCGGGGCAGAGGTTCGCGCAATTGCAGGCGATCTACGATAGTGTCCCCGTGGGTTTGGCTTTGCTCGATCGAAATCTGCGTTATGTGAGCCTCAACCGTCGGCTCGCGCTCATGAACGGCGTGCCCCTCGCAGCGCATCTCGGCAGACCGATCGCCGAGATTGTCCCCGATTTATACCCCCGATTTGAGAACCTTCTTCACCGCGCTCTGCGAGGAGAATCGACTCTCAACTTTGAGGTTCAAAGGCCGAACTTCGAGGCGGGGGACGGCTACCGAACGCTCATGATCTCGTATCAGCCGGTCCGCGATGAAGCGGGAGAAGTAATGGGCGTCTCCATCGTCGTAAATGATATCTCGGATCGGAAGCGCGTCGAGCAGGCCCTGCGCGAAAGCGAAGAGCACTACCGGAGCATTGTTGAACTGAATCCGCAGGCGCCGTGGATCATGGATGCGGAAGGAAAGACGGTTGAAGTGAGCCCGCGGTGGGAGAAACTGACCGGACAGACAAAAGAGCAAACACTGGGCTTCGGATGGCTGAATGCGCTCCATCCCGACGACGTGGAGCGCGTAAAGCAAGCCATGAACAAGGCCGTCGCCAGCGGACAGCCCACGGATGTTCAATATCGAGTCCGCTGCCCAAATTGCGAATGGAGATGGTTGCGGTCCCGCGGTTATCCGCGCTTTGATCCTTCTGGAAAGATTAATTGCTGGTATGGCGGTCTCGAAGACATTCAGGAGCTAAAACTGACAGAGGAGGCCTTGCGAAAGTGCCAGGCTGAGTTACAGACGAAACCGCGCGTTCGCAAGCCCGCGAAAAAGCGCTAGGGACTCTTGCAGCGTGAGGGCCCTGGCCAATGCCGTTACTTCTTTCCGTTCCCCAGCCGCGCCACGCTGAACTGCGCTCCCGCAAACAGAATCAGCCCCGAGATATAGGCCCAGAAAAGCAGTCCCACCGAGACAAAGAACTGGCCGTAAAGCTCTTTCAGATGCATATGCGGCAGTACCGCCTCGAAGATATACTTTGCCACCAGCCAGATAACTCCCGTATAGATGGACGTGCGCAGTACGTGTCTCCAGGGAACCTTGCGGTTGGGCAGCAGCCAGTAAATCGAGAAGAAGAAAAGTATTGATGCCACGCCGGTGGTTGCGGCCAGTAGCAGAAAACTTGTTCCCTGATAAGTGAAGTGCAGAACAAAATCAATGAATTTGATATTTGTTTGGTGAACAAGAATCACGGTCAGTACGTCGCGCGCGGCAGCATTCAGCAGAATGCTGGTCATGCCCAGCACCATCATCAGGAACGCAAGACCAAAGGCGATGACCTGATTGTGCAGGTAATTGCGGCTCTTGGTCACGCCCCACGCCTGATTCAACGCCACCTCCAGAGGCAGAAAGATGCCCGTGCAAGCCACTAGAATTATGACCAGCGAAAAAACCTGCACACCATGCTTCGAGGACGCATCCGCCACCGCAGCCAGATTGTCGGCTATAAAAGTCTGATTCGAGGGCAGGAAGTAAGCAACCATATCTCTGATCACGAGTTGCATCATCACAGAGCGGTGAAAGACCGTGTCCGCCAAAAGGTAGAGCAATACGATAAAGGGAATGAATGACAAAATCACATTGGCAGCGACGCTGAAGGCGAAGGTATGCACCTCGCTGTCCAGTAGGTACTTGACCAGCGCCGTTCCGTCCTTGCGCCAGTGGTACCACTTTGACTCGGTTGCCGGCTCAGTCACATTCGCGGCTTTGGGGACCTCGCTCACCGCGTCTTTTTCAACAGCGCCCTTCAAATCCTCGGCCACTTGCAACTCGCTTTCCGGAGTAAAACTATTCCTTGGCGAACTTCGCCCAATATGCGGTCTAACCGACGCGCGACTGGGGGATTGTGTTACCTCAAGAATAACCGCTTGAGTTAAGAGCCGCGGAGTTTTTCGAGTGCCCACCGCGCCGCGCTCCGCAGTCCATCGTCAGCAGCTTCACTCCATTTCTCAAGCCATGGAGTCAGCCTTTTCAACCCGCTATTGCCCATCGCGATGGCAACATTGCGCTTGAGTCCCAGGAATCCCGCCCTGCGTACGGGCGAACCGTTGAACTCACTCTCGAACTCCGACTCATCCATCGCCGCCAGCCGCTCCAGCACCGGATTCACCAGCTCCGCGCGCGCCTCCAACTCCGGGTCGGCTGTCACGGGAGCCTTGCGATTCCATGGACAAACGTCCTGGCAAATGTCGCAGCCGAAGACCTGCCGGCCCATCCCGTCCATCAACTCTGGCGCTATCGGTCCGCGATGCTCGATGGTCAGGTAAGAGATGCATTTGGTCGCATCCATCTGGTAGGGCGCAATCAGCGCTCCCGTGGGGCAAGCTTCCAGGCATCGGCGACAGCTTCCACAGCGGTCGGGCTGCAGCACCACGGGTACCGTTTCCTTTTCTACCTCCAGAGAAGTTACCAGAACCGCCAGAAATC
>JBAPYY010000357.1:0-3557 GCA_049284975.1 Occallatibacter sp. | reverse complement strand
GTTCCGAACCCGGCGAGCCAATTACACCAACAAGCCCGATCTGTGAAAGCCCCTGCCTCGGAAACAGCTTCCACGCCCGCAACGCCGGCCGCGTTGACTTCTACCCTCATATTTCTCTGCCGCTGACTGCTGGCGGATGGAGCGTGTTGGCTGAAGGAGCTGTGCGCGATACCGCGTATACCATCAGCCAGACGCCGGACCTAACCGGCGCCAATGGCGGTGTGCCAGCCATCAGCCATGAAGCGCTGAATCGGACCGATTTTGAAGCATCTGTGGACCTGCGCGCTCCCGCACTGGAGCGGGATTTCGCACTTACGCGCTGGAACCGCGAGATGCGCCATGTGATTGAGCCGGAGATCACCTACCGCTATGTGGGCGGCATCGGCACGCAGGCGCAGCGCGTGTTGCTGATGGACACGACGGACATCGCTACCAACACCAACGAAGTGGGCTATTCGCTCACCCAGCGCTTTTATCTGCGCTCTGCCGGTAGCCAATCCTGTGCATCGTCGGACGACAAGGCTACGTCAAAGGATTGCCCGCAAGCGCAGCCACGCGAGTGGGCCAGCTGGCAGGTCGCGCAGAAACTCTACATTGACTCTGACTTCGGCGGGGCGCTGATTTCCGACCGCCGCAACGTCTTCGACGCCACGCTGGACCTGAGCGGGGTCGCGTTCCTCACCGGGCCGCGCAACCTGTCGCCTGTAACCTCGCGCCTGCGCCTTGAGGCCGTTGACAACCTGCGCATCCAATGGGACCTGGACTACGACCCCAAGGCCGGACTATTCGGCGCCGACAACCTGTACGCGGGCTACAGTTGGGGCCGCACTACTGTTGGCATAGGCCACGCCATGCTCAACGCTGTCGATGAGAACGGCACCGCCGCCACCACCATCAAGAGCCAACAGGTGCAGCCGTTCTTTTCTATCGGCAAGCAGAGCGGGAAGGGATTTAACCTGGCCGCCAACGGCGGCTACGACTTTACGCATGGCGAGCTGCAATACGCAAGCGCGCAGGCCGTCTATAACTGGAATTGCTGCGGTCTTACCGTTGGGTACCGGCGCTTTGATCTCGGCACGATCCGCAACGAAACGCAATACCTTTACAGCTTTACCCTGGCCAACTTCGGCTCTCTGGGCGACATTCGCCGCTCCAATACAGCTTTCCGCGACCCCACCCTGCCGCCGGCATATTAGAGCCGCCCTCGCCAGCCCCGTACCCGCCTCGCTGGGGTATCCTTTTCAGAGAGGAACTGCCCTTGTCACGCATTCACTTTTTGACTGGCCTGCTTGCACTTGGCCTAGCCGTGGGCTGCAAAGCCCAACCCGCCGCGCCGGCAGCCCAAAACCTGGCGATGAACCGCCGGATTGAAGTTATGGTCCGCTCGCAATTTAACGTTCCGCCAAATTATGCCGTGGCCATCGGTGCGCGCAAGCCCAGCGAGATTGCGGGCTATGACGCGCTGTCGGTCACGTTCTCGCACGGCACGAATAACACAGTCGAAGACTTTCTGATCTCGACTGATGGCAAGACGCTGGCTCATCTGGACAAGTTTGACTTGGCCACCAACCCGGTCTTTTCGATCGACGTAGCTGGACGCCCTATCCGCGGCAACCCCGCCGCCAAAGTCACGGTAATCAGCTTTGACGACCTGGAGTGCGGCTACTGCGCCCAGATGCACCACACACTCTTTCCGGCCACCCAGGATCACTACAAGGACCAGGTGCGCTTCGTCTACAAAGACTACCCGCTGCCCCCGGAGATGCACCCGTGGGCCATGCACGCTGCCGTAAATGCCAACTGCCTCGCCGCGCAGAGCAGCGAAGTCTATTGGAACTATGTCGACTACCTTCACTTCCACGGGCAGGAGGTAAACGGCGACAATCGGGATCTAGCAAAGAGCTTTGACGCGCTGAACCGTATCGCCCGCCAGGAGGCTGAGTTGGGCAAGCTCGACTCCGTCAAGCTCGACGCCTGCCTTGCCGCGCAGGACGAGACTAAGGTGCGCGCCTCGATAAAGGAAGGCGAGGCCTTGGGAGTTGAGGGAACGCCGGCGATTTTCGTTGAGGGCGAGCGGATTGGCGGCGCCCTGCCTCAAAGCCAGGTTTGGATGGTGATTGACCGCGCCGTGCGCGCCGCAGGAGAACAACCGCCAGCCACACCGGCCCAGCCCGCGGAACCCGCCAAATAGCTGATCGGCTATCGCAGCTGTGCTTCGGCCGCTCAAAGGGCGGCAAAAGCGACAACAGGCGGAAGCGGATGTGAAATTGCGTATCGCCGCATAAGCCTCGGGGTTTATTCTTGATTGCCGGGGAGCTTTGCGTCCCCCAGGAGATACCAGGTTGCAAATCGAAGCCTTTTGCCGCACGTCTTTCCGCTTGACTGCCCTTCTTCTTTGCGGGATAACCTTGGTTGCAACAGTGAACGGGTGTCACCGCTCGCCTTCTCCGGATGTGATGGCGACCGTGAACGGCAAGGATATTATGCGCTCGGAGCTGGAGAAGTACTACAAGGCCAACCTGGGCGATAATCCCCAGAAGCCCTCGCCGGAGCAAGCCGACATTGTCCGGCTTCAGATTCTCAGCAAGATGATTGACGACGAGATTCTCTGGCAGCGCGCCACGAAGCTCAACCTCACCGCCAGCGATGAGGACGTCAATGCAAAGCTGACCGAGATGAAGGCACCCTACACGCAGGAGGAATGGGACAAACAACTCCTGGCGCGTAACCTGACCGCCGATGATCTCAAGCGTGATCTGCGTCGCTCGTTGACAAAGACGAAGCTGCTCAACAAGGAGATCGAGTCGAAGATCAACATTACCGACGCCGAGATCACCAGCTACTATACGGCGCACAAGGCTGAGTTCAACTTGATCGAGCCGCAGTACCATTTGGCGCAGATCGTAGTGACCACCGGAAACGCGCAGCAGACCGGCAACCTGCAAAACAGCAAGGCCTCCGGCGACGCGGACGCAAAAAAGAAAATCGATGTGCTGCATACTCGCCTCGAAGCCGGCCAGGATTTCGGCGACATTGCCATGAATTTCTCGGAGAATCCGAACACGTCGGCAAACGGCGGCGACATGGGTTTCATACCCGAAAGCCAACTGCGCAGCGAACCAGACGTTTACAGCGCAGTCAACAAGCTTAAGCAGGGAGAGATCACCGAAATTCTTCCCGTATATAACGGAACAGGCGCCGGCCGCCGGATTATCGGCTACGCGATCTACAAGCTTGTGTCACGTGAGCAGGCCGGCCAGCGCGAGCTTAACGACCCGCGCGTGCAGCAGGTGATCCGCCGTGGCCTCCGCGAAGGCCACGCGCAATTACTGCAGAACGCCTACTTCGAAGTGCTTCACGACGAGGCAAAGGTTCACAACTACTTTGCTGATCAGATTCTCAAGCAGGGCGCGCAATAAACATCACTGCATGATTGCTTTTGCAGGCATTCAATCACCCCGCTCTCAGCTATGAAAAGGCGCGCTCTTAGAGCATTTTAGGAATTACTGTAGACCGTTGATGCAGTGATTGAACCATGCCTTTGCGTTGTCTGGAGT
>JBAPYY010000356.1:0-14193 GCA_049284975.1 Occallatibacter sp. | reverse complement strand
CAATCTGATGTCCGTGCGCCGGCCCATACAGAAGCGTTTTCAGGATCATCATGTCCAGCGTTCCCTGCAGAACGGCACTGCGTTGCTTCGACTCTTTCGGCATGGAAGAGACTCTACCCTCAATAACGCCGATGGTAGTCATTCGACTATCAAATCGTCAAGATGTATCGTGAAATGACGAGATCAGCCCGTAGCGCCTAATGAAGAGTTCTCGCGGTTCTTTCTTGCTCAATTGCGCCCGCTAACCGGCTACTCGGAGGCCGCGCCACTATCGGCTCTGGCAGTGATACGGGTCTCGCGGCGCGTGTGCGAGAGTAGAAGAAGGATGAATGAGAACGAAGCAACAGACCGGCGCATAAGTTTTCTCGGTTACGGCGCATGCTTTGTGGCCGGGTGCCTGTGGGGTACGGGCTTCTACTTTGGCAGGCTGGCGCTGAATGAGATGAGCGTGGAGCACATGGTGCTTTATCGCTTTCTGTTTGCCTGCCTGGGCATGTTGCCTGTGGCTCTGATGCATCGCAGGCGGGTACGGCTCACCGGCAGCGAGATGCGCCTGCTGCTGATGTGCGCGTTTCTCGGCGTGCCGGTTCAGTTTCTGATCCAGTTTCACGGCCTGGCGCGAACCACGGTCAGCCACGCATCGCTGATGGTGGGAGCAATGCCGGTGCTGCTGGCGGCTGCGGCCCCGCTTTTTGCCGGCGCGCGGGCAGCAGAAGAACGGCTGGACCGCATCGCCTGGCTGGCTCTGTTCGGTTCCACCGTTGGCGCGGCGCTTATCACTCTAGGCGGCAGCCGGGGCCCGGTAGTTCGCGGAGAACCGACACTCACCGGAGACCTGCTGATTGTGGTCTCGCTTTTCACGGCGCTGGCATGGATTCTGCTCAGCAAGAGACTGATGGAGACGCACAGTCCGCTTGTGGTGACGGCCTACACCATTTTTTCAGGAACCATTATGCTGGCTGTCTGGGTGCTGGGGCCGTGGGTATTGAGCCCGCTCACTCACGTCAAAGTCGCTCCGCTGCCCATTGCTCATGTGAGCCTTACCGCATGGATAGCGCTGGCCATCAGCGGTGTGCTGTGCACGGCCACTACTACGCTCTTGTGGAATTGGGGCATCCACCATGTGCCCGCCTCGCGCGCCGGAGTCTTTCTGAATATCGAGCCGGCGCTCGGTTCTTATCTCGGAGTCAGGCTGCTCGGCGAACACCTTGGCCCCTTCGCGTGGGCAGGCGGTGGCCTCATTCTGGTGGCGGCCGTCACCCTGACCACGCGCGGCCAACCTCCTGGATCTGTTGTGGAACCGGCGATTCTGCTCGAATAAGCTCTGGATGTGCGTCTAACATTTATTATGGCGGGCAACATGGCTTCCATTCCGGAGAAGAGCGATCTGATCGCGGCGCGGAGCCGGCGGCGCGAGATAGCAGAACTTGCCATAGGCTACGGGCTCATCATGCTCGTCGAATGGACGCCACGCCCGTGGCAAAAAATGCTTTGGTGGGTCGCAGCCATCGCGATTGCGGTCATCACTTGGAGATCGTACGAGGGCCTGAAAGCGATGGGGCTGAGCGGGGAAAACTTCTTTCGCTCGCTGTGGGTTGTAGGCCTGGCGTTGTTCGGGACCGCCGTAGCTGTCGCCTTGGCTTTCATGCGGCACACGCTGCAGTTGCCCGGCAGCCCTGTGCTTTTTGTCAAATCCTATGCGGGCTATGCCATCTGGGCCTTCGGGCAACAGTTCCTGCTGCAGTGTTTTTTCTTGCCGCGATTCCTGCGCTTGCTGCCCAACGCAAGACTTGCTGCAGTTGTGGCCGCCACTATCTTTGCGGCGGCGCATTTGCCCAACCCCATTCTCGTGCCAGTGACTTTGTTTTGGGGTTTTGCCGCTTCCCTCTTCTTTCTCACTTACCGCGACCTCTACACGCTGGCGATGGCGCACGCCATTCTTGGAATCACCATTGGCCTCACCGTTCCCGGACCGGTGGACCATAATATGCGCGTGGGGCTGGGCTACCTGACTTACGCGCACACGCACAGAGCAATAACCTCACCGCAGCCATAAGGACCAGATCGCGTCCACTGATGCGTGAGTGATGGCCGAGGCTCCCACGCGGCGCTGGCTGCGCCATGCGCGGCCATAAAAAACGCCCGCCACGGCGGCCAGCAGCACGTAGCGCCAATTGAAATAAACCGCGCGCTTGTTGAAGTGGGCGAGGCCAAAAAGAATCGCCGTCAGAAACAGCGCGGCTGTGCGCCCAATGCGGCGCTCGAGGAGATTCTGAAGCCATCCGCGAAAGAAGAGCTCTTCGGGAGCGGCGATGAACAAGAACGTGAAAACCCATGCTCCGCCGATCATCGCAAGCCCTGGCCACTTTGCATGCAGATGCAGAAATCCCAAGCTGAGGCCCAGTACCAGCCCAATGGGAATGTACAAAGCCAGCTCGCGTAAACCGATGGCGGCATCGCGCAGACGCAGGCGCAGATCGAAGCCCGTTCCTTCGAGTTGGCGCAGCGCAATGAAGCTGTAGATTCCGGCGTCGAGCAGCAGCACCTTATTGAAGATTGCCAGATGAGCCGGCCATGCACTCTCAAACCAGCGCAGATCGACAGCCAGGCCCAGCGTGGCGAGAACTAGAAAATCGCGCCAGTTGCCGTGCTGCTCCTTGTCGGCGCGCCCGGCCTGCCAAAGCAGGCTCGCAATGGCCACAGGCAGCAGCGCATATAACGAAAACCAGTACCAACGGAAGATGCCGCCGGCGACGGCCACTATCAGATAAGGCACACACAAGGCGGCAGGAGAGAGCAATTGCGCCCATACCGGGAGCGAGCGTACTCGCCCAACTGCCCAGCGAGGGAAGAATGCCACAGTAAGAAACGGCGCCAGTGTGAGCAAAGCGGCGACGAGATTTGCCGGAGTAACCATAGCGGCCATTTACATTCTGCGCCTCAATTACAGGAAATCCGCAGAGAGGCGGGGCTTCTCGAAAAAGAAAAGAGCTTTCTTGCCTTGGCGGGGAACTGCCTGCGCGAGTGCACCATGCCAAACCTTCGTCACAGGGCCAGGTAGATTAACTGAAAATTCGGCCCATCGCGACCGATATGCTCCCCAAGCGATTTACGGAGGCTCTTATGGCCCTATTATCTTTGAACCAAGTCGGCAGCGTTGGCGTAAGAGCGATGGATGACCAACACGGAATCCTCATGGATACGATGGTCGAGCTTCGCCAGGCTGTGGTGCATGGCGAAGCTCGGGAACAGATCAGCGAGGTTCTCGAGCGGCTGATCGAATTCACGCGGATGCACTTTTCAAGCGAAGAGCAATTGCTGGAGCAGTATGAATTTCCCGGAATAGCCGTACATCGCGCGGCGCACCAGCGCATTCTGTTTCAGATTCTCCAGTCTTCTCATCGCGTGCAACACGGCGAGCAGATACAGATGCGGTCGCTGCTCAGCACGCTGCGCGAATCGTACACCGAGCACATCGAGTATATGGATCAAGAGTATGGTCCGTGGCTCAATGAGCGCGGCGTGGATTGAGTCATTACCAGAGCCCGGGCACAAGCCGGAATCGCGTTAGAGAAGCGTATTCCAAATAGCCGGGCAATTCGCGCCGAAGAAAACTGTCTTCCTTTGCTGTGCGCCAGACAACCAGAATCAGCATCAGTGCCGCTACTGCCATGGCCCACCCTGAGCCCCACATGAGCGCCGCCGCCGGCCACATCAGGATGAACCCCACGTACATGGGATGGCGCACGATGCGGTAAGGTCCGGTGCTGACCACCGTTTGGCCACGATCAGATTGGATGCGGACCGTACTCTCTGCAAAAGGGTTCGCCAGCAGGCTCCAGACAACGATCGCCATCGCCACCACAAACAGGACAATGCCGGGAAACAGCGTCCATTCGGGCAACGGCAACGCATGAAATCGAACCGCATCCAGCGCGGCAACGGGTACCTGAATGAACGTCAGCGGGAGATAGGTCCACAGGAAAACCTTGTCGAAGCGTGGAGTTTCCTTGCGCAAGACTCTTGCGCGCGCCTCCGTCAACCCGGGGTTGAGTCGTTTTACCAGCGCGCCCGCCCCTGCCATCACGAACACGTAGACGCCTATGCAGACCCAGCCACGTGTCCAATCGAGCCGCCCAGCGCAGACAAAGGCCGCGACGATCCAAAGGATCATCGCCAATATGCCCTTGGCGAGTCTCCAAATTCGGCTCTGAAGACTCAAAGCCGACTTCGCCTCAGTTGGTTTTACGAGTGAATTGGGCATCTCATTTTTCTCCTTCAAGAGAGACGCAAGAACTATACCTCGAAGGAGAGCTGAGCGGGCGCGAAAATGGGCGAAACGGGCTTTGGCTCGGATGCCAGTTCATAGACCAGCCGCTCCAGCACCAGCCGCTTGTCAGGCGGCGAGGAGCGCAATTCGAGATCGGCGCGGGCAATCAGCCGAAGCGCGCGGGTCAGATCGCGGCGGCTTTTGTAGCGGCGCGCCTGACGAATAAGGTCATCGGCCGCAAACGGCGGCATGCGGAAACCCTGCCACAGCGCCTGCCAGATGGCGCGCGAGTCGCGGACGTTCTTCTCCAAAATCACAAGCATCTGGCGGAAGGTGCGGGCCAGCATGTAAAGATGGCCGATGGCCGCGTCCTCGCCGGCATCGGAGCTGTTCAGCAACCCCTGCAACAGCGCCAGCGCACGCACACGGTCGCGGGCACTGATGGCATCGGTCAACTCATAGAGCGAACGCTGCTTGGCGGCCAGCACCATGGTTTCCACATCGCCCAGAGTGATACGCCCGCGCCCCAGGGTAAAGAGCAGCAGCTTTTCCAACTCTGAAGAGATCAGCATCATATCCGCGCCCAGCGCGTCCACCAGTTCACGGGTAGCGTCAGCCTCGACGCGCGCGCCCTGTTCCTCCGCGGTGGCTGCGACCCAGCGCATGGCGTCTTCCTCGGTGACCCGCGCCAGCTCCACCATCCCGCAGTAACTTCCCAGGGTTTCAGTGAGCCGCTCAAATCGGTTCTTGTCGTCCATATCCATGCGCCGCACGTCGGAAGGTATGCGCACAAAATCGGCGACAAAAATAATCAGCGCCTGCGGATTCGGCGAGCGAAAATAACGCTCCAGGGCGGCAAACTCGTCCTTTTTTGCGCCGCGGGTATAAAGCTGGCGCACATTGCGCACAAAAATCGCCTGGAACGGGGCCATCAGCGAAGGGGTTTGCGCGCGGTCGAGCACCTCGAAGATTGAGGTGCCGGAAAGATCGAGGTCAGAGAGGCAGAAATCCCTCAAATCCGGCGGCACAAAGGCTTTGAGAACAGCGGCGCGGCAGCGGTCGAGGAGAAATGTCTCGTCCCCCACCAGCACATAGCCGGGTTTGAGCGTGCCCTGACCGGCGGCAGCGGCTTCGATCTCCGCCACAAAGCGGCCAGTCGCGGAGAATCCGGCGCCCCAGCGCGCGGCGGTCATCGAGCAAGTCTCCGCGACTCAGGTCTTTGAGGGACCATCCCCGGTACGGCTCGACTCATGGATGCGCGGATCATTCGGCTCCAGAATACCTTCCCCAGCGCGCCAAAGCCAGCCCGCAACGCCAAAATGAACGAAAAGAGGAGCGGAAAGTTGCCGCAACGACGTGGAAGACGAGATGGTTTGCAGAGAATTATGTAGGGACGCTGATACGATAATTGCGGAGGGTGATTCAAGAGGAGTAGCTAATTGTCTTGCAAATCGCGTCCTTTTGGATGAAAATTACTATCCAATTGAAGAATTTGTTGTATTTGTCCGATCTATAGGATCGGTATTTGCAAATTTTAGGCGGGGCCACCCTGCCTATGGCCACGCGATTGCTCGATTATCCCTTGGGAACGGCAGCCTCATAAACAGTGTCGCCGATCCGCAGCCGGGAGATGATGCGGTAAGGCTTGCGTAGATTTGGCGGCGTTGGGGTGACGTAGGCGACGAGTGCGACTTCTACCCCCGTTTCCGCGTCACTGTACCGGACGGTGCGCTTCTTGCAACAGAAGCCCTCGTGCATGATGCGCTCTCGCGTACCTGCGTCCGGTGCTGGAATTTCCATGGCAGTAAAACGGTCTAAGCGTGCATCAAACCCGTTCTCGTCGTAGAGCCGAAGCATCTCGGATTTTTCGACGTCGAATTGGAAGATTGGAGTATTTTCCATGATTTTCGCTCACCAAATTCGCCAAGTGGTTGCTGAGTACCTTTCTCGTGAACTTGCGTTGGACGGCTTCGTGCGGAAGTTTGCGCCGCTGTCGTACAACGTCAACCATGACGGCCATGCCGAAGCAATCCGGCTTGCCAACGCGATCGAACTGTCACTGGTGGATATTCGGTCCGGCTGCATCGGCGAAGCGCGGTTCCGCGCCTCCGTCCGGGAGATTGTTTCGTTGGATATTCCGAACATGTTCATCCAGTCCCTTTCTTTCGCTCCCGCCGTCAACCAATATTCGGCGGGGGAAACTGCATTCCCGGTGGCATGGCCACCTTCTGATACATCACGCGGAACGGAATCCTGGTCAGTAGTGCACCATCAATTGTGACCTCCAGCCAATGCAGACCTTCTTCCTCCGCAACAACGGCCAGCGGGGCGATGAGTACGCTTCCGCGTTCCTCCCCCTCGAAGAGCACGGTTGTTTCGGCGGGGGGCAAGCTCTTCGCCGAAGGCGAGATAGGGGTGATACGTAGGATTGATTTTCCTCGCATTTCCCCTGCCTTAAGCGCGAGTACAAGCTGGAGATTGGCTAGCAGCTGGGGCTGCATCTCGTCGGTTACCCCCATGACTGAAATGCGGTCCTGAAGGCGAATAACGCTCAGCAACCCTTGGTTATCAACAATCGAGGTTTGGCAGACTGCGGCGACCTGCACGTAAGGACCGCCAAATGTGCGCTCGGACATGGTTCCTCCTTGGAGAGAGTGCTCCCTCCTCCTGATTTGGGGTTGGCTTTTTCGCCGGAAGCGTTAGGTCGGGCCTGTCTAGGCTCCGACAAAAGTCAACGGTCCAAGCCTTTCAAGGGCATCTCGCCCATAAATCAATACTCGCCGCAAGACAGCACGGCGAGTGTTCCCTGTGAAGGCAGCACAGGTCGTTGACAATGACTATATCAAATTCTTGGATCGAAGAAATGACGAAAGACAGCAATAATATCTAACTTTTGCCCACGTTTCCCGGAAAAACTCGGCAAATCTCGAGGAAACGGGAGTTATGAGACACCTTATCCACATAAAGAGTCACTTTTTCACCAAAGTCGGTGCAATCTACTCACTATCAACGTGTTTGTGGGCAGCCGGGTACCATGTCTGCTTCTGGCGGTCAGTAATCAGAATTCTGTTAACAGCTAGGCCGCTTTCAGCTCTCGCCACTCCTGATTATTGTCCATCTCTAGAATGATCTTGGTCTTCTTCTGCTGATTCTTCATCTCTTCCAGGATCGACTGGAGAATCGTTCTTGCGCACTCGACGAGATGAGGGTCCTCAGAGAAGGCGCAATAGGAGAGCCTGGCTAGCTTTTGCGACTGAATTGAAATCGCTTGTTTCCCGGCCTCCACACGGCTCAGCGTCTCCGGGGTAACGCCTAAATATGTGCAATATTCGGAGGCTTTCTTCCCCAGCCTCTTTCTCAGGAACCTTAATTCTTCCCCCGTCAAATCGAGGGGAGACGTGACCAGATCACGAGCGATAAGTTGCATCAACTGCTTGACTGCTGGTATCTCCGCAACGACATTTCCGCACTCGCAAACGAAGTACTTGATCCCTACGAGATAGACGTTAGGCAACCCGCTGTCCACAAAATGAAACGGTTCTTCAACGGTAGCGAGTTTCTCTACTCGGCAAGTGGCGCAATTATGATTTGTCATTTTCTCCATCGCGTTACGACCTCGAATGAGCGGTTCAAGGTATCGACTGCGATGATGATGAGGATTTCATCACCATCAATAGACTCTGTGGCTATGTAGTACTTCCACTGCCACTCATCCTCGTTGAACACTGGCGGCCTGTCAAAGCTCCACGGCCTCTCCAGACCGAAGATGACGTCATCCTGGGAAAGGTTTCTCTCCAGATGGTCAAAACGGGCATGAAATGTGTCGTTTGAACCACCTGGGCCGTTCTCCAAAGCGTCGCATACGAGCGACCTTAATTCCCCTTCATTGAGACAAGGAGGAATATAGCCTTTTCTTGACATATTATCAAGTCTTTCTTTGTTCGGCCAAACCCCTAGGCTGTAAGTCGTTGACTATTTGTCGGTTTGGGACAGAACAAATCATAGAGGATGAGAGGTGGTGAGTCGAGCCCGCAGCGCGCGTGCCGTTTGGCAACCTATAAAGCTCTTGGTCGTGTTTGCGAAAAAATCCCTCCGTTTTTCACGCCGGGTGAAGAGTCGCATTTGAAACGGCGAGTGGAACTGACCGCCGCCTCTGATTTTTCTTTCTCGTTTCATTCCTTTCCTGCTAGACTGTGGGCCAACTCAGGGCTCTGAGCCGCGCGATTCCCCTCGCTGGCAAACTTTGTTCCCCATCTGCGCCGCTGGAAGGCACGGTTCCCGGTCTCTGTGAATTCCCCATTGCCAAGGAGATGTGCGATGAATAATCCACGCCGGTGTTTGAGCCTGGCCTCCATGTTGATTCTTGTTTCGGACCTGGCTCTCTCTGCCGCGGCCCAGACCGCCTCCGTTTCAAACGCCCGTATTGTCGGGCCCATTAACGAAGCAGTGCAAGTGACGCTCGGGGGCAACACCCGTCCGGAAGCCACCCCCGCCAACGACCTCGGCCCGGTTGACGACGGGCTGGCGCTCAGCCACATGCAACTGCTTCTCAACCGCGCTCCCGCGCAGCAGGCGGCTCTGGACGCCTATGCCGCGAGCCTTAACGATAAGAGCTCGCCCAACTTTCACCAGTGGCTCACCGCCGAACAGATTGGCTCCAAGTACGGCGTGGCCCAGTCCGACGTCGACCAGGTGACCGGCTGGCTTACGGCGCACGGATTCGCTGTCAACGGAGTCTATCCAAACAACCTGCTTATCGATTTTTCCGGAAACGCAGGCCAGGTTCGCGAGGCCTTCGGCACTGAGATTCACAACTACATGGTCAAGGGTGCGCGCCATATTGCAAACGCGAGCGACCCGAAGGTTCCCGCGGCTTTAGCGCCCGTGATCGCCGGCATCGTCTCGCTGAACGACTTCAGGCCCCGGCCCATGCATGAACCCAAACCCAAGCCCAACTACACCTTCACCTCGGGAGGGTTCCCATATTACGCTGTGGTACCGGCTGACCTGGCCACCATCTACAACCTCAACCCCGCTTTTGCTGCCGGCGTTACCGGCAAGGGTCAGACCATTGTGGTCATTGAAGATACTGACGTTTACACCACCAGCGACTGGACCAACTTCCGCAATACGTTCGGCCTTTCAAAGTACACCTCCGGTTCGTTCACGCAGGTCCATCCTTCGGGCGGTTGGCAGAACAGTTGCCCCGATCCAGGTGTGAACGGAGATGACGTGGAAGCGATCATCGACGCGGAGTACGCCTCGGCATCTGCGCCCAATGCTGCAATCGAGCTTGCGTCATGCGCCGATACTGAGGTCACTTTCGGCGGATTGATTGCGCTGCAAAACCTGTTGGCCCGGCCCGACCCGCCTCCTTTGGTGAGCATCAGCTATGGCGAGTGCGAAGCCGAGAACGGCGCGGCTGCAAATTTCTCTTACCTGATCACCTATGAAATTGCCGCACTCGAAGGCGTATCGGTATTTGTCTCCTCAGGAGATGAGGGCGCAGCCAGTTGCGATGCCGACGAGCCCATTGCAGTACACGGCATCGGCATAAGTGGGCTTGCCTCCACGCCATTTAATGTGGCCGTGGGCGGCACCGACTTCGGCGATACCTATCTGAACGAAAACACCACTTACTGGAATGCGACCAACACAGCCACTTACGGCTCGGCCATCTCTTACATGCCGGAGATTCCATGGAACGACTCCTGCGCCGGCGCGCTGCTGTCTAATTTCGTTACCGGCTCGCCGATAGGCTATGGGCCAAGCGGCTTTTGCAACACTGCTTTTGGCGAGGAGTTCCTCACTACCGCATCAGGCAGCGGTGGGCCGAGCGGTTGCGCCTTTGGCAACCCCAGCATTTCGGGCGTTGTCAGCGGCAGCTGCATCGGCTACGCGAAACCTTACTGGCAGTCGCTTGTCGGCGTGCCGCGTGACGGCGTGCGCGACATTCCCGACCTCTCGCTGTTTGCTGCCAACGGTCTCTGGGGCCACTACTATCCCATCTGCTACAGCGACCCGAACTTCGGTGGCGTGCCTTGCGTCGGCACTCCTGACAACTGGCCCGGATATGGCGGCACCAGCTTTGCTTCGCCCATCATGGCCGGTATCCAGGCTCTGGTTAACCAGAAGCACGGCCGTCAGGGCAATCCCAATCCAACCTATTACGGCATTGCAAACGCCGAGTATGGATGGAACGGCAGCGCGGCCTGCAATTCCAGCAACGGCAGTGCTGTTGGTGCGGGTTGCGTGTTTCGCGATGTAACCCTGGGTGACATGGATGTGAACTGCACAGCCACTCAGGTTCAGGAAGGAAAGAAGACCGTTAACGCGACGTTCAACTGCTATCTCGACGGCGCAACCAATGGCGTGCTTTCCACCTCGAACAACAGTTACAGACCGGCGTACACTTCCGGAACCGGCTGGGATTTTGCCACCGGCATCGGCACCGTGAATGCCTACAACCTGGTGCTCAGCCCCTGGTGGTAGACCAGCGTTTCGTCTGAAACGTAAAACGGCGCGGAGAGTCAATTCTCCGCGCCGTTTCTCATTGTGTGGACAGAACTGTGTTGCAAAATCCGGCCTTGTGTCAGGGCACGACTGTATCGCTCGTTATCGCTCCCAGAGATACTCGATCTCCCGCCTATCTTGTGTCAGGGCATGACTTCAGTCGTGCCGGGAATGCGACAAAACAGGAGCGGGCTTTAGCCCCTGAGGAAACGTTTCTCCTTTTACACCATCACGAGAACCGCTCAGAACCCTTCCAGCACATCGGCCACCAGTTGCCGCGCAAACTCGCGTGAAAGCCGCTCGACGGCTACCGGATCCTCCTCAAAGAAACTGGAAAGACTCGTGGTGGATTGGTACTGCTGGCGGTAGACGTAATTCTTGTTTTCGTAAAGGATCTTGCCGTCGCGGCCGGTGAGCGTGACCGAAATGACCATGGTGATGAGGTAGCTGGACGATTGCTGCGTTGTGGAGTTATAGGTGAGCGGCGTGATCAACTCTTTGAGAATTGTCCCACGCAACACTGCGTCAGGATCTCCACTCGCGTCAGGTGTCACCCTCAGCCGTGTGCGCGTGGCAAACTCGCGAATCACCGCTTGGGTCATCACCGTCTCAGTGCGATATGCCTCGGTGCGCGTTGCAAAAATCGGCACAGCGAGCGTCTGCACGCCGGGCGGCAGATGAGTGGCCGCACCCAGCGTGTGATATCCGCAGCCGGAGAGCGGTAATAGTACAAGAGCGAGCGCAAAAAAAGCAATCGGACGCATGACTCATCTTATCGCGCAGCCCTATACCCACGCGGTCGCCAACATTCCCAGCCGGGTGCCCCATCCATTTCGCGCATTTTGCGAAATGGGTGGGAGTCCACCACGCGCCCGTCTGACGGTTCGATTCATCGCACCCACGCGGTCGCCAACATCCCCAGCTTTACGTCAGACAATTTCAACCCGTCGGCGCGGTCCCTGAAGTAGCGTTCGTTCAGTCCGTCGGAATCCAATTGCTCGATGCGCTCGAATCCTGCGCGGCGCAATTCCGCCTCCATTGTCTGCGGCGTAAAGAAGAGCTGAAACGGCTCACCAGCCGCAGCCACGCGCCCGCTCAGCGCATCAAAAGCCGTGCGGCCCGCATCGCTCAGCGTCTCCGGCGCAACTGCGTAATCGAAGCTCACAGCGGTTCCAGCAGGCAGTTGAGCAATAGCACCGAGCGTGGCGCGAAACGCCGCGAGCGTCAGATACGGCACCACTCCCAGCCAGCCGAAAAATGCAGGAGCGCTCGCGTCGAATCCCGTCTCCTGAAGCCCCTGCGCCAGCGTGTGATGCTCAAAGTCCAGCGGAACAAAAGTCAGCCCCGAGGGCAGAGCGATATCGGCGTCGGCCAGCATGGTCCGCTTCCACTCTTGCGTGGCGGGAAAATCCACCTCGAATACGCGCAGCGCAGGAAACGGATTGCGATAGGCAAATGTATCCAGCCCCGCGCCCAGAACCACGTACTGCGCCACGCCCTCGCGTACGGCCTCTGCCAGTTGGTCTTCGGTATAACGGCTGCGCACCGCCATGAACGCGCGAAAATCCCGCCCCACCGGGTGCGAAGCACGTCCTATTTTTCCTCGATAGCCCTGCCCAATCAGCCGCACCGCAATCGGATCGTCCAGCACCGGCGGCTGGTCCATCAATTGGTGCGCCGCGCGGCGTATGGCCACGCCAAGAGCTGTTTTGCTCGCCTTTCCCGTCTCCATAAGTTCGAGTTTAGTGCACCGCCTCGACAACGACTGGAGTGTAGCGCTGGCCTCCCGGCCGGGCCCCCACGGACAGGTCTTCGTCCGTGGGGTGGTGGACCGGCTGTAGTGCTGGCGTCCTCGCCCGCGCTTGTCTGGAGCAATTACCAAGTTACGCTGTCGCGATACAAGACACGCCGGGTGCCCCATCCATTCGCGTTTTGTGCGAATGGGTGGGAAAGCACAAATGCCGCTGCCCCACCTTAGCCGATTCGCATTCTTTGCGAATCGGCACACGCGCCACACGCGTACCATATCTCCCATGAACTGGCTTTCATGGGCAATACTCTCCGCCGTCTTTGCCGCCGCCACAGCCCTTCTGGCCAAGGTCGGCGTCGCGCATGTCGATTCCAACCTGGCCACAGCCCTGCGCACCAGTGTCGTTGTCATCTTTGCCTGGGCCATCGTATTCGCGCTTGCTCCGCCCGGCGTCGGCCCCTTTGCGGAGATTCGCACTCTCGACCGCCGCACCATGCTCTTTCTCACGCTCTCCGGCCTCGCCACCGGACTCTCGTGGCTCTGCTACTTCCGCGCACTGCAACTGGGACCGGCCTCGCGCGTCGCGCCCATTGACAAGCTCAGCGTACCGCTAGTCATCGTCTTCGCATGGCTCCTGCTCGGCGAAAAACTCAACACGTCGGCCTTGGTCGGCGGCCTGCTCATCACCGCCGGAGCCGTGGTCATCGCGCTGGGGTGAGCGAGGACGATGGAGCCTACATCACAGTGGGGCCTAGCCAACTTCGTATCACCCTTCGCAATATATCAACGTATATGATTCATAAAAGACATGTTAAACAAGCTCCATGGGAGAACATAAGGCGAATTTAAAACCCATTACCAGGGTCGATAATTTCTTAAAAATGGCCGCGCAAAATTGTCAAGCAAAATGTAAACTGTCAAGTAAGGTGTAAAGTCTGACGATGACAGGATCAGAATCTGCACCTCGGAGGGAATAACGGACATGGGCGAGAAAATGCAACACGCTCCGATCTTTTTCACCATTGGGCAAATACGTTTCAATCAGAATCTGGATATGCACCGCCACTTAGAGGCTCTCCAAACGGAGTTTCGGAAATACAGCTTTTCTGGATTCAGTGAAGAAAACCTGACGTCAATTACGCTCGACCCGTCGGGGGCCTCGCCCAATGTGGTGCCTACGAGCCAAAAGCGGTGGCGATTCACGAATTCAAAGAGGACCGGGGAATTCGTTCTTTTTCAGAATTCTATCGCGTATCAGACCACCAACTACGAAACATCACAAGAATTTAAGTCCCGCCTCATGACCGCGATTCGGATCGTGCATAAAGAGCTGAATCTTGACTATGTTGAGCAGATCGGATTTAGAACGCTCGACGCCATTATTCCGAGTCAAGACCATCCGTTGGAAATCTGGCTCAAGAAAGAACTGCTTGGCTACTATTCGGGCACGAACGACGGCTTAAAGCACAGTATTCTGGAAGGCGTGTCAAACATCGGCCCCCAGGGCTTCCTCGTTCAACGCGTCGTGATTCTTCGTGGAGCACTCGCAATCCCTCTTGACCTAATGCCCATTGCCCTTACAATTGACGCGCGATTCACATCGATCAATGGCTGGCACGCCATCCTTGATACAGATTTCACAGCCCGCGAACAATTCGAC
>JBAPYY010000355.1:0-4491 GCA_049284975.1 Occallatibacter sp. | reverse complement strand
GAACCAGCGATGTGATGAAATTGCCGCGCGTTTCTTTGGTTCCCGCCACAGCCCAATCCGGCATCCGCGGCTCAACGGCCGTCTGCGAAAACTCGACCGGTTCCATCATCTGCCCGATGAATCCATCCGCCAGCAACACCACCGGATTGCGATAGCGGTCTGCCAGTTCAAAAGCCAACGCGGTCAGATCCGCCATCTCCTGCACGGAATGAGGCGCCAGCACGATCGTCCGATAATTGCCGTGGCCGCCGCCCTTCACCACCTGGTTATAGTCGCCCTGTTCGGATGAAATATTTCCCAATCCCGGTCCGGCACGGGTAATGTCTACGACAACGCAAGGCAACTCCGCACCCGCCAGGTAGCTCATGCCTTCCTGCATCAGGCTGATTCCAGGTCCGCTCGAAGAAGTCATTACCCGCACGCCTGCTGATGCCGCGCCGTACAACATATTGATCGACGCGACTTCGCTCTCTGCTTGCAGAAACACACCGCCAGCCGGCGGCATGTATAGCGCCGCGGCCTCAGTAATCTCAGTCGCCGGCGTAATAGGATATCCATAGAACGCGCGACACCCGGCGAGAATCGCGCTCTTCACAACCGCTTCGTTGCCCTTCATCAGTTGCTTGCGCATGAGTTTGCCCCCACAGTGCCTGGATCAATGACGTGGCTGGTGTTGACCGGCGGATGCGCGAGTTTCAAAACTGTAATCGCGCCCGGTTCCGGGCACACCATAAAGCAGATTCCGCACCCTGTGCAGCCCGCGCCCGCATACGTTGCCGTGCGATAGCCGTAGTGATTCAACCGATCGCTCAGCGAAATCACCTTCGGCGGACACGCCTCCGCGCAGAGGCCGCAGCCCTTGCACTCTTCCATATCCACCCGCAGCATGCCGCGGTCCTTCTTTCCCACTTCCGTCATTTCCACCCCTCCTCGGCTGTCCGCATGCCCTTAGGCATAAATGACCGCCGCCGTTTGGCGCTCCATATAATGCGAGCGCACCGCAAAATCTCCCAGCTCATCCCTGAACCGCGGATCGGCAATCGCGATCAGCGCCTCAGCCCGCTCGCGCAGCGTCTTTCCATGCAGATACGCAACGCCGTGCTCGGTCACCACATAATGCACATCGCCTCGCGATGTCACTACGCCTGAGCCCGGCTCTAGCATCGGCGCAATCCGCGAAATCGTGCCGTGCCGGGCTGTAGAAAGCAGCGCGATAATAGGCACTCCGCCTTTGGAGCGCGCTGCTCCGCGAATAAAATCCACTTGTCCGCCAAAGCCGCTGTAAGGCTTGGTTCCCAGCGAATCAGCGCACACTTGCCCAGTCAAATCCACCTGAAGCGCCGAGTTGATGGCCACCATCCTGTCGTTCTGCGCTACAACAAACGGATCGTTGGTGTAGCAAATCGGACGGAATTCGAAAGCCGGATTGTCATCAACAAAGTCGATCAGCCGTTGCGATCCCAGTGCAATCGAGATCACTGCCTTGGCACGATGCAGTGTTTTGCGCTCGCCGTTGATTACGCCCGACTCCATCAGATCGATTACGCCGTCCCCAACCAGCTCACTGTGAATTCCCAGGTCGCGCTTATCTCCCAGGCAGGCCAGCACCGCGTCGGGAATTCCGCCGATCCCGGTCTGCAGCGTTGCTCCGTCGGGAATCAGCGAGGCCACATTCTCCGCCACGCGGCGGTGCAATTCGGTGAACGGCTCCGGATGCAATTCCAGTACCGGGTGAGATATTTCCACAATCGCGGAAATCCGGCTCAAATGAATAGCCGTCTCGCCATGCGTGCGAGGCATCTGCTCATTCACTTCGGCAATCACCGTCTTCGCATGGCGGATTGCGTTCAGCGTGCAGCCCACGGTCACACCCAGGGATACGTATCCGTGATCATCCGGTGGCGACACTTGGATAAGCACCACGTCAAGCGGAAGATTGCCGCTGGTAAATAAGCCTTCAATATCGCCGAGGAAGATGGGAGTATAGTCTGCCCGTCCCGCAATCACCGCCTCGCGCACGTTCTCTCCCATGAACATGGCGCGATGACGAAATATTCCTGCGTACTCCGGCCGCGTGTACTCCGCGCCGTCCAATGTCTTTAAGTGAACAATCTCTACGTCGCGCAACTCGCCGGCTCGTGCCACAAGAGCATTCAGCAGTGTCGCTGGCGTGGCGCAATTGGAATGAACCCATACACGGTCGCCGGAGCGGACTGCCTTCAGTGCCTCGGCGGAATCCACGCACTTGTTCCGATACTCTTCGCGCCAGTTCATCTCAGCTTCACCCCGTACTCGCGTTCGCATCGGCCGTTCATCTAATCTCCTCTATACCTTTTGCTCGCCGTTAGCCTGCATCTCAGCTTTACTTTCTCGTTCTCAAAGACGCTTCGCCTACCTCTGTAAATGTGTCTCCTCAAAACCCAAGTGATTCTCTGCCTTGCGGTGATTCGCGGCTGTGATGAGTGTCACTATCCTATTACTCAGTGAGGGCAAAATGCCACTTAAACTGGCCCACTTTCCGAACGTAAAGTTTTGCCTATTTGAAAAGTAAGAGTGTTAACTTTAGATACCCTTAAATTTATCTAAGTGTTGTTGACCGCGAAAAGAAATAAATAGAAGGACAAAAAGCCAAATATATGTGTAAGACGTGTGTTCTCATGCATTTGCTGAATAACTTAGTCATTAATTGCTGGTAACTTTCGGCATGACTTGCGGGTCGCAAATAAAAAACTGTGAACGTCTGAAAGCAGTAAAAATCCGGCACTCAATTCTAATAACCCGGGAATAGAAAGCCATCGCTTGATATCATCCGAACGCACTTCATTCCATAAGTATGGTGCGCTTCAATTGCACAACGCATTTTCATTCGCCATCTTAATTACAACTTGGGAACATTTCGCATTGTCCTTGTATTTTGAGGGCAACTGAATTCTAATTTCGTTCGGATGAAAACGCGCGTCCATTCCGTCGCGGTTTGCCAGACGCGAGGCTCGCGGCTCTCCGCTCACGCCGCTCTGATGCTTGCAGGCTTCAGCGCCATCATCGGCCAGGTCGTGCTCATGCGCGAACTGATGGTCGTCTTCAACGGCAATGAGATTTCGCTGGGCATCATGCTCGCCACGTGGCTCTTCTGGACTGCTGTCGGAAGCATGCTGTGCAGCAGTCTTGCGTTGGGCCGGCGCAATCCGCGCGGTGCTGTTGCCGTGCTCGAGTTCCTGCTTGGCGTCAGTTTACCGCTCACCATCTGGGCACTCCGCTCGAGCAAGAGCCTCTTTCAAACAGTTCCCGGCGAATTGGTCGGCCCTGTCCCCGTGCTGCTTGCATCACTGGTTTGTCTGAGCGTCTTCTGCATCGTTGCCGGCGCGTTGTTTGTCGCGGCGGCTCGCATGTACGGCCATGAGCGTACTGTTGATGCCCGCAGCGCCGTCAGCTCGTCTTATCTTCTGGAGGCGGCCGGCTCCGCTCTGGGCGGAATCATCGCCAGCCAAGTGTTGCTGCGTTTCCTCTCTCCGTTCCAGATTGCCGGCGTCATATTTCTCCTCAACATTTGCATGGCCGTGTCCCTTTTGTTACATATGAGCCGCAAGCATTTTGGTCTCGTCGCGGCTGTGGCAGTGGCGCTCGCGATCTTCCTTCTCGTCCGTGTTGCGCCTTGGCTGGAGAGCGCTGCGCAAGCGCGTCAGTGGCGCGGCTTTCACTTGCTCGCATCACGCGACTCCATATATGGCAACCTGACAGTTGTTGAAACCGGCAATATTCGCAGCCTGTATGAAAACGGCCTCATACTCGCCAACTCACCGGACGAGAGCGCCGCTGAAGAGTCGGTGCACTACGCGCTGTTGGAGCACCCCGCGCCGCGCCACCTTCTGATGATCGGCGGCGGAGCAAGCGGCGCCATTGCGCAGGCGCTCCGTCATCCCACGGTCGAAAGCATTGACTTAGTCGAATTGGATCCCGCGCTCATCGGTGTAGCGCGGGAATTCTTTCCAACCGAGTCTGCGCCTCTTTTCTTCAATCCAAAAGTGCATCTCCATTACGCCGATGGCCGCGCTTATCTCAAGTCGGCGCGCTACAAATTCGACGTGATCATCGTCAATGTCCCCGACCCGCAGACCGCGCAGTTGAACAGGTTCTACACCGCCGAGTTCTTTCGCTCCGCTCGCGAGCATCTTGCGCCCGGCGGCCTATTGGCACTGCAATTACGTTCCTCGGAAGAAACCATCAGCCCGGGCCTGCAGGAATTTCTGCGCTGCATCAACCACACGCTGCAAGAAGCCTTTCCATATGTCGTTGCCATTCCCGGAGAGACAATCCACTTTTTCGCCGCAATGAGTTCTGAGGTCCTCACAGACAATCCGCATGTGTTAGAGCATTTTAGGAATTACTGTAGACCGTTGATGCAGTGATTGAACCATGCCTTTGCGTTGTCTGGAGTGATCAGCCGGAGGGCTTCGGCGATAGCTTTTTCCAGTGCTTGTTTGGTTCTTGCCT
>JBAPYY010000354.1:0-2332 GCA_049284975.1 Occallatibacter sp. | reverse complement strand
GTACCCGACCATCTGATTGTGCCGGGCGGCAATCTGGGCAACAGTTCTGCGCTGGGCAAGGGCTTCCGCGAATTACGCGAACTGGGACTGGTATCGCGGTTGCCGAAGATCTCCGTGATTCAGGCTGTTGGAGCAAATCCCCTGGTGCGCAGCTTCAAGGAGCATCAAGCGACAGCTCTGGAACCGGTCGAGGCCCACACCCGCGCTACTGCCATTCGCATCGGCAATCCGGCCTCATGGCGCAAGGCCGCGCGCGTAATTCAGGAGAGTGGCGGCTGGTGCCTTGATGTGACCGAAGCGGAAATCGCAATCGCCAAAGCCGAGTTGGGCGCTGAAGGCCTGGGCTGCGAGCCGGCCTCAGCCGTCACGTTAGCGGGGTTGAAGAAGCTTTGCGCAGAAGGCAAAATCGCTTCCAGAGAAACGGTAGTTCTGGTGTTGACGGGCCACACCCTCAAGGATGCCGACTATACCATCGACTTCCATCGCGGATCGCTGCTGAAGGAAGAGGAAGCCGCAGGTCTGGAAGCGAAGATTGCTGGTCTGAGGCGCAACGCGATCGCTGTCGAGGCCACTCCGGCCGCGGTTCTGGCTACGTTGAAGGGCAGGGAGGGATGAGCGACAGTTTGAATCCCAATCCTGGCAAGCTCCTATTGCGCTTGCCGGCCACTTCAGCCAATCTTGGCTCGGGCTTCGATGCCGCGGCCGTGGCCTTGGATTTCTATCTTGAGATTGAGGCCGAACCAGCCGCTGAGTTTTCCATTGCCGCAACAGGCCGCGACCCGGAGCAATGCTCCCGGCTTGAGAACAATCTCATTCTCGATATTTACAAAGAGCTTCTTATTGGGAACGCGCGACCGGTCATTCCTCTGGCGATTCGCATGGCGAACGATATTCCATTGGGGATGGGTTGCGGCTCGTCGGCAGCCGGACGGCTGGCAGCCGTTGTGTTGGCTGTACATTTTGGCCGCCTCGGTTGGAGTTCTGAGCGCATTCTTGAAGAAGCCGCAGTTCTTGAAGGCCATCCGGACAATGCCGCCGCCTGTTGGCTCGGCGGATTTGTTACAACAGCCAGCGAAGGGAGAACGGTCCACGTGGCGCGCGTCGAGCCCTCGATCGAGTGGCGAGCCATCGTGGTTTTGCCCACGGAACCCTTGGCTACCAGCAAGGCGCGCGCTGTGCTGCCTGCGACCTATTCACGCGCCGATGTGGTAGCCAACATTCAGTTCGCGTCGCTGCTGGGACTCGCTTTTGCAGACGCACGGGGCGATCTGCTGCGCATGGCCATGCGAGACCGTATTCACCAGCCCTACCGCTTACCGATCTGTCCTCTGCTCGGCCCTTTGCTACCGTTGGCTGGGCAGCATGGCATTCTGGGCGCTGCCCTCAGCGGCGCGGGACCCTCGGTGCTGGTAATTGTCGGGAATGAAGAGAGTGTGCCGCAGGCTGCAGTTGCAATTCGCAATGCCATTAGAGGGCAGATGGAGCCGGAACTTAGAATCTGCCGATTTGAGCCAAGAGGCGCAAACCAGCTCTTGTGATGCGCTGAAGATGTTGTGAATGGTCCATCACTCTTGCTTCGATCTGCCCTTTTTTGGTAAGTATCGACTTGTGCGTAATTTCCGGCAGAAATGTTACTTTTTTGGGTTGAATTTGCCGCGGATATGTTACTTCTTTTGTTACTCAAGATTACTTGCTTTTTACCCCTAGAACACCTAAATTCGCTCCGTGGGCAGTTCTGGGGGAGGGCTGCTCTAGCGCTCGTGGTCCTTTAGAGGACTACGGGCGCTTTTCTTTGTTTCAGAGACAAATGAACCATCGTGTTTGCAGCACTTTACAGAGAATCCTGGCTCCTTCTGCCAGAGCTGTAGAGTATGGTAAAAGAGGGGGTTGCGACTTTGCCGATGGCTGCCGCATCTCATTAAAGTTCGGTTACCGCTACAATTGAAATGGACAATGAACGCGAGGAGGCTCATGGCTGGTTTGGGAGTTCTGGAAGTAAGCGATGCAACGTTCGACCAGGAGGTGCTCAAGAGCGAGCAGCCGGTTCTGGTGGATTTTTGGGCCGTATGGTGCGGCCCTTGCAAGGCTATTGGGCCGATAGTCGAGGGCGTGGCGGCAAGCTACGCCGGCAAGCTGAAAGTGGCCAAGGTCAACGTGGACGAGAATGGAGCAACGCCGTCGCGTTACGGCATTCGCGGCATTCCTGCTCTTTTGTTTTTCAAGGGCGGCAAAGTGACCGACCAGATCGTCGGCTTTGTTCCGCAGGATGTAATCGACGAGAAGATTCAGCGTCTGCTGGCATAATTTTTACATCTTTGCCCCAGCGGATAGG
>JBAPYY010000353.1:0-5276 GCA_049284975.1 Occallatibacter sp. | reverse complement strand
GCCCTCCGCTCTTTACGGATGGGCGTTCTTGCATCTGCACCCTTCATCGGAGCAGCTGGAAATAACTTTAGTGATAAATTTCATTGCCGCTTTTTACCGCGTTTGTCGCGGGTCGAATCATGTTGTCTCGCTTTCGTTCAATGTCTGTCCTAAAGCGATTCAAGCGCTGTACCGTTGTGCTTCACTTTCTTGCCTTGATTCGCAACATAGTCTCGACCGCGCAAAGCAATGGCGGCAAGAGGACTCGCCTCTTGCCGCCATCTGTCTTTGTCTCATCTGCTCTTGTTCTCGAACGCACTCTGCAAGACGCGCGTTCTACTGCTCATCTCACGGTTGAGGCGCCGGAGATGCTGCCGGTGGCGCCGGCGGTTCCTCAACGGCCGGAGGTGCAGGAGGCGCTTCCGGTTCCGCGCCAGATGGAGGCGCCTGGCGGTGATACGGACCCTGCCCACTCTGCTTCCAGCCGCCCTGCCCGGGTGCTCCAGCTCCGGGGCCACGCTGTCTCCAGTCTCGCCCAGCACCACGCTCAGCCCGGAAGGCTTGTATCGACTTCCACTGCTCAGGCGTCAGCTTGGCGCGAATGGCCAGCAGAAATGCGGCATTTGCCTTTTCCAGCTCGGCGCGCGCCTGCGCCACCTTGTCGATTTGCGCGAGGACTTTGGTCTCGTCAGGCTGATCTGCGCCCATCAGAGGTTCCAACTCCAGTTCGGCCTTCTGAAGGCTGGCCCGCAGATCGATCAGTTTCTCGCGATGCTCCAAAAGAATGTTGTCAAAATCCTTCCGCTGCTCATCAGTCAGCTTCAGCCGTTCGGCTACCCTGGGATTGTTCCACCACCGACCATGGCCGTCCTGAGGCCCAAAGGCTCTTTCCATCGGAGGACGGCGATCTCCAAATCCCGGCCCCGAGCCCATGCCACCGTCTGGCCCCTGCCCCAGCGCCATCGATCCCGCCAGCAGTATCCCCGCCATCGACAATCCCAGCCGCACCGTTCCAAATACTTTCATCGCTTCTCCTTTGGCCCGTTCCCGCGCCCCGCGTTCTCAGGCTTTCCTCGCACGGGATTTTGTCCCGGCTTGCCTACTTCCGTATTTCCTTGCTCGCCGACTTCGCGCTTACCAGCTCTCGTCCCCTGCCATCAATTGACCCAGCGGCTCCATCGCAGCCGGAACCTCCCGCGACACATCCTGATCCACCTTGGCCAGCAAATCCTCTCTTGCCAGCAAATCTTCTCTCTCCTGTCGCGCCTGCTGTTCCAGTTGCCGGGCTGCGAGCCGCTGCTGTTCGGCCGCGCGAGCCGCCGCAATCCTCACCACCTGCTGGTGCTCATGGCGCGCCCACATCCCAGCCGAAGCGCCGCCTGCCACCAGAACGCAGCCCAGAGCCCACCCGGCCGCGAGCCGCCAAGTCCGCCGTCGGCCCCGTACAACCGCCGTCCGCGTTCGGTTGTAGGCCGCATCGCTCCAGGCATGAACACTCAAGCGAAACTCACCAAGCGCCTCTTTCAATTCCGAATCCATTGCTTCAAAATCCTCCCCTGCCCGCTTTGCACAGGGCTTCCCCGCATTGGCTGGATCGCAGCCCAATTTCCTTTTGAAATTCACTGTTTCCCCCCCAATTCAGCTCGTACTCTTGTCACTGCCCGCGAGAGGTGCGCTTTCACCGTACCCTCGCTGAGCCCCGTGGCTCGCGCAATTTCGCTTAACTCAGCTTCTTCCACATAGCGCAGCAGAAATACCGTTCGCTGACGCTCGCTCAACCCCGCAACCGCTTTGCTCACCTGGCGAACCCGCTCTTGCGCCAGCAACTGTTGTTCCGCCGACCGTTCTCCGCTTGGCAGCCACTCGCTCGCCTCGCTCAGATCCACCGCATTGGCCCGCGTGTGCCGCCAAAACTGCATCCGCCGGTTGCGCCAGTGGTCTTTCTGCAGATTGATGGCGATCCTCATCAACCAGGTCATCGCGCTCGACTCACCGCGAAAGCTCGCCCAGTTCCGGTGCGCCTTCAGGAAACAATCCTGCGTGAGCGTTTCTGCCAGGTCCACATCGCGCGTAGAAGCCAGCAGAAACCGGAAGATCTGCGCGCGGTGCCTTGCGACGACAGCCGAAAACTCCTCGGCACCAATCTCCTCTGCCATGGCCATGGTCATCGGTTCCAATGCTGTGCCGGCTGCCATTACCTAGATAGACGCCCGCACTGGCTGCAAGTTTACAGCCCCGGCGGCAATTCTCATTTATGTAAGTGGAATCCGGGGCGGACAGAGCTGTCCGCCCCGCTTGTCATTTTATTGTTATTGTGGCGCGATTTACTTCTGCGCGCCCGGTCCGGCCAGCGCCTGCGCAGGCTTCGGTACGGAAGTCGGATCCACCGGGAGATTCATCCCGTGTTCTGGATCGTATTGGTGCCTTATCATCCATTCCTTGTACTTCGCCGCCGGCTGTTCTTCCAGATAGCCATTGCGGCGGTGATAGACTACGTCCGGCTTCACGTCAACCTTGAAGTCGCATGCTCCTCCATCGGCCGGCAACAGTATCTGCATCTCTTTTCCTGGCTTCTTCCAGCGGGCCGGATAGGTTTCATAGCCCATGGAGTTCATGAGACGATTTCCGCAGTAGTATCTGAAGTCAAAACCTCGCGGCTCGCCATTCTCAAAGAGATTCCCCCGGCCCTCCCCGTCCACTCCATCCAAAGACCGCGCACCGCCTGGCCCCCAATAGTGCGAAACAGAGTCGTGAGAATAGATGTGAACCCGCAACGGATAATCAGCAAGATTACGCGCGGCCAGCACGGCCGTTGAAAGCACAATGCAAACCGCAAGCCCCGCCAAACCGCAAAACAAGACACGACGCATCGACGCCACTCCTTCCACTCACTAAAATGAAACCCTTCAATTCACAACAGAATAGTCGATGAGAATGGCCTTGCGTGTCACCGCTCAATAAAGAATTTCAAAAATAGACAATGCACCCGCAGTTTTCCGCCATTTCTGACCCTTCGAAACCGGAAACGGGGCTGGCGTTAAACGCAGAAGTGGCTATCGAGTTTAACGGCCTACGTGGAGTTAATTGTTATTTGGGTACAGGTTTCAATAGGTAAATACTAATTATAATATATGATATATTGTTTATTGTATTAGCTGCAAACCATCGCCCTGAAACTGGTTGACCTTTTCTGTTGCCGTGCGTCTTTATCTCACGTATTGTCAATCGGTTGCCAACCCGTCCACGGTGCGGGACACATTCTGCGGTCGTGGCACCACACGTGCAACAATTTAGACTGGCGCAAGGTGCTTCCCTGTGGAAACTAGCTTCTTCAATCGCCTGCAAGCTACGCTGCTTGGCCTAGTCACGGCCGGCCTGGTGACGCTTGCAGTGTTGAATTTCATGGAGGAACGCCGCGCTCAAATACCGGACGATGGCGTCTGGTGGCGCGAGGCAGCCGATGGCGCCGGACTCGTAGCAGACAAGGTGTTGCCGGACAGCCCCGGAAAGCGCGCGGGTATTCGCGAAGGCGACCTGCTGACGGGGGTTAATATTCTGCCCGTTGGTTCTGTCGGCACGGGCCTGTCTGGGAGAATCCGTTCTCATGAGTCTTTGCCGGGAGCCAAGGAACTACCTGAGCCGGCTGACCAGAGCACCGGCAGCGAGCAGCTTGCACTCTCCTCTGAGGTTAAATTTTCCCCCATTGCAAGGTCTGCCGATCTGGAGCGCGCCCTCTACCGCACCGGCAACTACTTCCAGATTTATTACAAGCTCACCCGCAAAGGCGTCGAGCCCGATGCGCTCGCTGAAGTAGTCGTCGTGGTAATTCCCGAGCCGATGGACCGCGCCCTGGCGTTGGGCCAGCGCCTGATTGGACTCATTTATCTGGCCATCGGCATCTACGTTCTCTTTCGCCGCTGGACCGCTCCGCGCGCCACTCACTTCTACATGTTTTGCCTGGTCTCTTTCGCGCTCTACGCGCTCAAGTACACAGGCACTTTCGGCACGCTCGACTGGACCGTCTTCTGGGGCAACGTGCTGGCTGAGTCCCTGCAACCAGCGCTGTTTCTCCACTTCGCTCTCAGCTTCCCTGAAGAGCGGCTGAAGAAGCTGGGCCGCCGCTGGCTTTTGCCGCTCATCTACACGCCCGGCGCCGCATTGTTTGCCTTGTGGCTCTATGCCATCAACTTCTGGCAGGCCACGGCGCTGCTCAAGCACCGCCTCGAACAAGTCGGAACCGCCTACGACGCCATCTTCTATGTGCTGGCTGCCGCGCTGTTCCTGCGCAGCTATAGCCGCGCCAACACGCCGCTGCTGCGCCAGCAACTGAAGTGGCTTACCCGCGGAGCGTTGCTCGCGGTTGTGCCCTTCACGCTCTTTTACGCCATTCCCTTCCTGCTGGACTGGCAGCCGTATAGCTGGCTTACCAATCTCGCCGGCCTCTCCATCATCTTTCTACCGCTCACCTTTAGTTGGGCCATCGTGCGCTACCGGCTCATGGACACCGACCTGATCTTCAAGCGCGGCATGGCCTACACGCTGGCTACCGGCCTGATCCTGGGAGGCTACTTCGGCATCATCGCGGCAGCCGCCGGACTGGCCCACTATCGCCTGCCCGAGTCGGCTCGCGATTGGGGCGAAGGCATCGCCATTGTGTTGGTGGCAGCCTTCTTCGAGCCTCTCAAGCGCAGGATTCAGAGCTGGGTCGACAAGGTCTTTGACCGACATCGCTACGACTATCGCAAGGCGCTGATCGAGTTCGGCCGCGGCCTGAGTTCCGAGACCGATCTCCAGGCTCTGCTGAATTCCATCGTCGATCGGCTGCCGCGCACCTTGCTGGTGGCGCGCGTAGCAATCTTTATGGATCAAAACTCCGCGGAGAACCCTGGCCGCTTGCGCCTGGCCGCATCTCACGGGCTGCCTGCCGAGGCATTGGCCGCGCAAGACAAAATGGCATTGGAGTTTTTGGATTTCGACCGAGCCCAGGAACGTTCGCATATATTCCTTGAAAACGCCCAGGCTGCTCTCCACCTGCCCGCGCGCCAACAGCGCACCGCGGCCCTGCTCGACCTGAACTATTACCTGCCCTGTCGCGTGCAGGATGGCTCTGCCACGCGCACCATTGCCGTCATCGGCCTGGGCCGCACCATCGGCGGCGATTTCCTCTCCAGCGAAGACATTGAACTGCTGGAATCTCTGGCCAGTTACATCGGCATCGCGCTTCAGAACGCCAGCCTCTACGCCCGGCTCGAAGAGAAAATTGGTGAATTCGAGCGCCTCAAGGAATTCAACGAGAA
>JBAPYY010000352.1:0-14818 GCA_049284975.1 Occallatibacter sp. | reverse complement strand
AGGCAAGAACCAAACAAGCACTGGAAAAAGCTATCGCCGAAGCCCTCCGGCTGATCACTCCAGACAACGCAAAGGCATGGTTCAATCACTGCATCAACGGTCTACAGTAATTCCTAAAATGCTCTAAGTAAACCAGCCTTCACTTGGCCACAAGCGCTGCTGCAATCTGCCGTCCGTGGTGCCGGCCATTCTCTATGAAAATCTCGCTGGTGCGCGCACCGGCCACAATCACGCCAGCCAGATAGATACCCGGCACATTGCTCTCGAGCGTCTCCCGATTGCAAACCGGCAGCCGGTCCTCACCCTCCAGGCGCACGCCCAAAGCCTCCAGAAACTCAAAATCCGGGTGGTAACCGGTCATGGCGAAGACAAAATCGTTCTTGACTGTCTCGCGGCCATGCGGCGTCTGGATGATGACATTATCCGGCGTAATTTCCGCCACCTCGGAGCGGAAGTACGCCTTCACATCGCGATTCTTGATACGGTTTTCAATGTCCGGCCTGATCCAGTACTTCACGTGTTCATGAATCTCTGCATCGCGATGCACTATGGTGACCCGCGCGCCGCTCCGCCACAGTTCCAGAGCCGCAATGGCCGCCGAGTTCTTGCCGCCGATAACCAGCACATCGGTCGCAAAGTAGGGGTGAGGATCGAAGTAATAGTGATGCACCTTGCTCAGGCTCTCACCGGGAATGTGCAGGTAGTTGGGCCGGTCATAGTAGCCGATGGCAATTGCGAGCTTGCGGGCTTGAATCGCACCCGCGCGGCCAAACCTGTCTACCGTGTGCACGGTAAAGTCACCGTCACACCCTGTCACGCCGTCCACGCGATGGTACTGGCGGACGTCCAATTTGTAGTACGCAGCCACGTGCCGGTAATACTGCAACGCCTCGTTGCGGTTGGGCTTGGCATTGGGGCTGGGAAAAGGAATGTCGCCAATTTCCAGCAACTCCGGCGTGGTAAAGAAGGTCATGTGCGACGGGTAATGGAAGAGCGAATTGCAGACGCATCCCTTGTCCACCATCACGACGCGCAGGCCTGCTTTCTGCGCCTCAATGGCACAGGCCATACCGGTAGGTCCGGCGCCTACCACTAATATGTCAAAGATATCTTCCTGCGTTTCGGGAGTTCCCAAGGCTGAGTTGCTCATGCCTCTAGATTAGGGCATCAGGGGCGTTTCTACAGAATCCTTACGTCCTCCCAATCATCTGAGACAATAGTGACAGTGAATCGAGCGCAACATTTTGTCTTCCGGCGTGCGACGGTCTGGGCAATTCTGATGGCCTTATCGCTGGTATGCGTGCCGTCTCTCTACGCCCAGGCGCAAAACCCCACCTCTGCCACCAACTCCTTCTTCGGCAGCGTGACCGCGCAGCCGGCAAGCGATGAAACCCTGAAGCTCTCGCTGGACGGGGCCATCGCGCTCGGCCTCAAGAATAATCTCGGGCTGAAGGAAGCCGAAAACGGCGAGAAATCAATCAAAGGCCAGAAGAGCGAGGCGCTGCAGAATTTTCTTCCCACCATCACGCTCACGGGCGACACCGGCGTTCACCAGCAGAATCTGGCCGCGCTGGGCTTTGGGCCAGATGCTGTCAAAGAGCTCTCAAAGTTTGTTACACTGCCTGCAAATTTCGCTTTCATTACGCGCGACGAGCTCACCGAGGGCAAAATTCAATTCGGACAGATGCTCTTTTCCGGCCCGGTGATCGCGGGTTGGAAGGCGGCGGGCGCGGCGGAGCGCGCCGCTCATTTCGCCAAAATGTCGGCACGCGGCGAAGTTGTCCAGCAGGTAGCCTCGGCTTATCTGCACGCCATCGCCGCTTCGAGCGAAGTTGACAACGCCAAAGCACTCGAGACCGCCGATCAGGTGCTCCTCGATCACGCCCACGCCGCTCACGAGGCCGGCACAGTCGCCAATCTGGATGAGCTGCGCGCCCGGGTCCAGCTTCAGGCGCAGCAGCAGGCGCTTGTTGCCGCCCAAAACGCCCTCGAAAAAAACCTGATTCTCCTCAAGCGCGAAATCGGCATCGACCCCGGCCAGAAGATCGCACTCACCGATCCGGCTCCCTATAGCGAGCTCGCCGCGGAAACTCCCGAAGAGGTCCGGGCCATCGCGTACAAAAACCGTCAGGACTACCAGAACCTGCAAAATCAAGCGGTCGAGTTCAAGGCCATTCGCTCCGCATACCGCAGCCAGCGCTTACCCAGCCTGAGTTTCGGCGGCTACTACGGCGTCAGCCAGGTCGGTGCTGTGGGCTCGCATGGCAATTTTGTCGCCCAGGGCACGCTCAGTGTCCCGCTCTTTCGCGAAGCCAAATTGCGCGGCGATGTTGAAGCGGCAACAGCTCAGATGGACGCAGTCAATGCCCAGCTCGACGATCTGCGCGCTCGCATTGACCTTCAGGTTCGCTCAGCTCTGCTCGATGTAACTGCCTCGGCGAAACTGGTTGAGGTTGCCCGCTCCAATGTCGAGCTGGCCACGCGCGCCCTCAGCGACGAGACTGACCGCGTGAATGCTGGAGTGGACGACAACCTTCCCCTGGTCACCGCGCAAGCCACGCTTGCCACCGCCGAAAGCAATCTCGTCGAGAGCCTCTACCAATACAACCTGTCAAAGCTCGGATTGGCACGCGCAGCCGGCATCATCGAAACCCAATACCGGGACTATCTGGGAAGATAGGCGCGCAAGCGGCGCAAAACTGTCCCTTCCATCCATCAACTAACTCCAAAATGCAGCCCGCTCCCGTATGATGGGTCGTAACACAGGTGCAAGGGATAACCCCACTCTTATGCCCAAACAGCTCCAGATCAAGTACTATGTGGAACCGGATGCCGCTGCGATGGCGCGGCGGGCGGCACAGTATTTTGTCGAAATGGCCGGCGAAGCGATCGAGGTGCAAGGACGAGCGCGCATCGCCCTCAGCGGCGGGACCACTCCCAAAGCCGCCTTCCAGTTGCTCGCCGACACCAGTCAACCGTGGCGCTGGCGCATGCCGTGGAATTGGCTCGACCTCTTTTGGGTAGACGAGCGATGCGTTCCACCCGACAACTCCGAGAGCAACTACCGTATGACTCGTGAGGCGCTGCTCGACCAAGTGCCCCTGCGCGCCAGCCAGATTCATCGCATCGAAGGTGAGTTGGAGCCCGAGGCTGCCGCGGCGCGCTACGAGTCGGAGCTGCGCAATAGCTTTCGGCTGGAGGGCGCCGAGAGTCCGCGCTTTGACCTGGTAGCTTTGGGACTCGGCGACGACGGCCACACTGCCTCGCTCTTTCCTCACACCGAGGCCATCCACGAAATGAGCCGCCTGGCTGTTGCTAATCGCGTGCCGCAGCGCGACGCTTGGCGCATCACGCTCACCTGGCCGGTCATCAACCAGGCGCGTTCAGTCTTCTTCCTTGTTGCGGGAGCTGAAAAGGCCGCCATTCTGCGAGAGGTGCTCACCGGGCCGCACGATCCGGAACGCCTGCCCAGCCAATTGATTTGGCCTTCCAGCGGTATACTTACCTTTATATTGGATAAAGCCGCAGCTGCGCTTTTACCCGCAACGGATGAGGATGGCTGCGGCGTTTTAGAGAGGGAAAGATGATTCTGGCGGGCGACGTAGGTGGCACCAAGGTTCACTTGGCGCTGTATGACTTTATCGATGGAAAACCCAAAGCCTCCCGCGACGAGCGGTATGCGGCCAAAGACTACTCCGGCGTCGAAGAGATCGTAAAGGAGTTTCTTGGCGCACAAACGGTCACCGCGGCCTGTCTGGGTGTGCCCGGCCCGGTGCGCGACGGCCGTCTGCGCCTCACTAACCTTCCCTGGACCCTTGACAGCCGCGAGCTGTCCGCCAGCCTTGGCGTTAACCATGTCTTTCTGATTAACGATCTGGAGGCTAACGGCTATGGCATTAACGAGCTGGGCCCCGATCAGATCTTCACGCTCAGCGAGGGCGACCCCAGCCAGATTGGCAATCGCGCTTTAATCGCCGCTGGAACAGGACTGGGCGAAGCACTTCTCATTTGGAATGGCCGCAGCCACGTTCCTTACCCGTCCGAAGGCGGCCACGCCGACTACGCGCCGCGCAACGAAGATGAGATCGACCTGCTGCGCTTTCTCAAGCAAAAATACAACGGGCGCATCAGCCAGGAGCGCGTGGTGGCCGGCATGGGACTCACCAACATCTACGAGTTTCTGCGTGAGGTGCGTGGCGTGGACGAGCCTGCCTGGCTGGCTACTCGTATGGTGGCCGAGGACCCTAACGCCGTGATTACCGAACTGGCGCTTGCGGCCAAAAGCGAGATCTGCGAAAAGGCTCTGGATATGTACGTCTCCGCATATGGCGCGGAGGCCGGTAACCTGGCCCTTAAACTCCTTTCCGTAGGCGGCGTTTATGTCGGCGGAGGCATCGCCCCGCGCATCATCGAGAAGCTCAAGGACGGCCGCTTCATGAAAGCCTTCACCGACAAGGGCCGGCTAAGTCAGTTATTGGTGAATATGCCGGTGCGCATCATCCTCGATAGCCGCGCCGCGCTGCTCGGCGCAGCTGCATACGCCGAAGCCCGCGCCGCCGAAATCAGCGGCATCTCGCCCCGCGCCGCCTCGGTCAAGTTCTAACTCGCGAGTTATTCGCAATAACACAGAGGGCCAGCCGAAATCGGCTGGCCCTCTTTCACCTTGCCATTAAAGCTGTCATCGCCTCTATAGCTGTCATCCTGAGCAATTAATTATGGATTGTCATCCTGAGCGAGCGCAGCGAGTCGAAGGACCTGCATTTCATTCCTGTCGCGGCAATTATTAGAGCCGCAAATAGAAAACTGCGGAGGGAGCAGGGGTCTTTAGACCCCTGATAGGGCACGAATGAACGCGGCCTTCAGGCCCGGACGACAGCAATCGAACGAGCTGAGGGCCAGCCGAAATCGGCTGGTCTTCTGCGTTTCGCCAAACCCGGCAGCGCCTAATTCCGCTACCTATTCCCCAAAGAAAAGATTACGTTCGCCGTCGTTTCCACCTCCACAGGCTCGCCGAGCAGAAAGTAGGGCTTGTATTGCCATTGGGAAACCGCCCACAGCGCAGACACGGCCAGCAAAGGCGACGGAGACGAGAGCACGTGCAGATCATGGATGCCGCCATCCCTTCCGATAACGGCCTGCAAAACCACCCTGCCTGAAATGCCTAACTCCTTGGCTCTCTCGGGATAATATGGCGTCACTTTCTTAAGCAGGTAGCCCTGGATAACCCCTGCACTGATTTCTGTCTTATCGCATTTGGCATCGCATTTTGCGACAGTTGAATCTGCGGGCGGCGTTAGTGTCGGATCACCAGGGGATAAGTACGCGATCGAATCCACCTTCGCAGAAAGGACTTTGTTTTCTCCGTCGAAAACTACAATCTCGCGCGCCAGATACTTATTCTGCACTTTGACAATTTGGTTAAACTCCGTGGTCATGGTTCCGAAGAAGTGGTTGGCGCGTAGCGCGGGCACTTGAGGATCAAAACAATATGTAGGAAAGAGCCCCAGCGGAGGGGATTTCAGATCCTCGTATTTGGGCATCGCTGGAATCACCATGATGCAAGGAAGTTTGAATTTGCCAAATGGAGTAATCCTGCGGTCCAAACTAGAGTTAAAGGGATTGACTTCAGAAGAAGTGGGCAGCGGCGACAAGAACGCGGCCTGCAATTTGTATTCGAAAAACTTGAGGCTCTCACCCGTATCCTGATGCGCGCGCCCTCCGTCGGCCATGTGCCATTCCGAGTGCGTCGCGCTTGGCCGCGTCCATGTGCTGCGATAGACCGTTGGCGAGGCCCACCAATATTCATAAGTCCCCTGCTCGCTCGGTTTGCCCTTCTCGTCATAAAGCTGGTAGGTAGCCTTCAGATGCCATGGTTTCAACTCCGGCGAAGTGAAGTCGTAGAACGGCGCGGCAGCCGCGAAAACCTCATGAGGGTCCTTCGGCAAACCCGGTCCCGCGTTGGCGGTCGTCTGGGCATATCCCGACAGAAAAGCTGTCAAAGATAGCGCACCTAAACATAGCAGGCGCATGGTGTGGATAGAGTAGCACTGCTGACGGGGAATCGATGGTGCGAATCCCCCAATTAGGCCGGTGCCCCATGTTCCGCCTTTAGGACCCTGAAAATCACAACATTTCACTCTCCACCCGTTGCGTAAAATAACCCGTCACCGCCGCACAATAAATGAATGAACATTGAAGAGTGGAGCGGGGCCATACTGATCCCTGAACAATCTGCCTGGCCCGAACCCTCAAAAAAGACCTACCCCCCCACCCCCTGGGGTATAAATTTTCTCTAAAACCTTGCAGATTATTTATAACCCGTTTGGAATCAACACCGCTTAGAATCGGCACAGCCAAAAATCTCCCGCATCATGAGATTTGGCCCCCGAAAATCGTCGGAAAAATCCGTTTTTCACTCAAAAAAACAGCCCCGAAGCATCGCTCCGAGGCCGTTTCGCTGACTTGCTGTCTTGCCGCGCTAATTGCCGAGCGAATAGATCACGTTCACTGTGGTCTCCACATCAACTGGCTCACCGTCCAGCAGGTAGGGTTTGTACTCCCAATGCGACACCGCCCACAAAGCTGAAGCGGCTAGCGAAGGGTGTGGCGCGGAAACCACGCGCAAATCGTGAACGCTTCCATCCATGCCGATAATGGCTCGAAGAACCACTGTGCCCGAAGCGCGTGCATTCTTGGCATCCTGGGGATAGACGGGAGCTTGTTGCTTGAGCAGCATGCTGCTCATAACCAACGCAGATATCTGCTGCGCCTTATCGACTTTCACCTCCATCGCATCCGCTGAGGGCGTCAATGCCGGATCGGTTGGGTCCAACAGCGTGATCGTATCCACGTGGCCGGTTAGTATCTTGCGATTGCCGTCGGAAACCGTAATTTCACAATCCAAATACTTGTCCTGCATATTGACGGCGTGGCCGAACTCCGTAGACAAATGCCCAAACGAGTATCTGACGCGAAGCGTAGGCGACTGTGGATCAAAACAGTAAGTGGGGAACAAGCCTGGCGGATTGGATTGCTTGCGCCCCTGTTGCGGCATAAGCGGAGTCACCATAACGCATGGAAGTTTGACCCCGCCCGATGACACAGTCTCGCGGCTCAGGCTGGATTTATCGGGATCGAGTTCGCTGGCATCGGGCAAAGGCGACAGCAGCGCGCTTTGCAGTTCGTATTCGAAGAACTCTGCGTGTTCGCCTGCTTCCTGATGCGCGCGTTTTCCGTCGGCAGTGTGCCAATCGGTATGCGTCGCTCTGGGCCGCGTCCAAGTGCTGCGATAGACCGTCGGCGATGCCCACCAGTACTCGTAAGTTCCTTGCTCGGTCGGTTTTCCTTTCTCGTCGTAAAGCTGGTATGTAGCTTTCAGATGCCAGGGCTTCAAATCAGGTGAAGCAAAGTCATACAAGGGCGCGGCAGCCGCGAAAAGCTCCCGAGGATCCTGCGGCAAGCCTGGTCCCGCGTTGGCAGTCGTCTGGGCAAATCCCGACAGAACGGCTGCCAAAGACAGAGCACAAAAACATAGCAGGCGCATGGTGTGGATAGAGTAGCACCTATACAAGGCAAATCGGATAGTCTGGTTCAGAAAGGCTGAATCGGCATGATGCGTTGGTTGATGCGTTGGTTGCAACGTGTAGTGATTGTGTTGGCGGTTGTCTTTGTCGCCACTTACGGGGGCGATTTCGCCGTCTTCAAGCTGCGCGGTTCGCCGCAGTCCACGGTCACCGTCAACCGTTATCTGAGCATTCCGCTCAAGGGCAACAAAACGGAGTTCGACTACCTCGGCTCGATGCCGGTGCCCTGCTCGATCAGCTTGTTTCCCCAAGCAGGACAGGCCCCCTGCTGGCACCTGCGCCGCCACGTCAACCAGGGAACGAACCTGTAAATCCCGCCAGGCACGCAGCCGCCCACCATCTGGTACCCAAACATCATTCCGTGACGCAGGTCACGTATAGGAAATAAAAGGCCGCATAACATCGTAAAAATCTTTCGGCGAATCCCGAGGAACGATGTACAGCCGCACCCAGAACGAGAACGGGACCTACAACACCCGCTGCCTGTACTGCTTCATGACCATCGCCTCTTCTGTGGAAACAGACAAGGAATTGGCCAGACTGGAGTCCCGGCACATTTGCCCCGAGCGAGCGCTGGCGGAGTTGCTGGCGCAGGAAAAGCCCGTCGAATCCCGGAGCCACGTAAACTAGGTCACCCGTTCAATATCGACCGTCATGCATAGCTTTATTGCATGCGCGCCTGATCCCTGAGCTGACGCGCCGTGGCTTCAAGGAAGGTCTCCACGCTGGCGCCGGCGGGCAGCTCCATGCCCGATTTTGCCTGGATGGCGGCCGCGATGCGCTCGGCCAGCATGTGCCGAGTATCCAGGCTCATGTCGAGCCTTCGAGCGAAGAATCCCTCCAAGACTTCCAGGTCATTGGAGGAAAGCTTCGCAATGCCGATAGTCGGCAGCGAATAGGCGTTTTGCGGCTCGGGAGCCACGGCGCTTCGGTCAAAGGCCGGCGCAGTGAAGGTTCGCGCGCCCGATTCACCCCACAGCGGCGCCTCTTCCACGCGATCCCGTACCACCAGAGTGCCAGCCGCCAGGTCGCCCAGCCTCTGGTGCTGGCGCGTCGAAAAGATCGCGATGACCCCCACGGCGTACACCGGAAAGGGTTGCATATCCACATAGCGAACCAGGTTGCGAGCCATCGATTCGAAAAGGCTGATGGCGCGGCCGGTGCGCTGGATGACGCGAATGCGGGCTACGCGCTTGCCCGGCGTGCGGCCGTTCCAGAAAGCCTCAAAGAGCGTGAAATAGCCCCAGAACAGCAAAAAAACAAATAGAATGACTAACGCGACGGCCCATTGCTTAGAGATTCTTGAGAAGGCTTCAATGCCCGGAAGGAAAATGGCGAGGAGTATCAAAACAACGATAAAACCGGCGCACCAGATCAGCATATCAACCAGCAGAGCGATAAAACGGCTGCCGATGCCGGCCAGCGGAAGTTGAATATCCACCAATTCCGGCGTGTCGATGTTAAGCTGATCTGAATTCAACTCCATGGCACAAATCCTCTCCAACCAGTGGATTCTCAAGCGCCGGCCTCACTGGGACCGGCTGGCCGCCCTGCTGGCTCAATCCGACGCAAGCGGCCTGGGTCAGCTATCGCGCGCCGAACTGCAGGAGATTGCCCTGCTCTACAGGCAGGTGGCGGCAGACCTTTCGGTGCTGCGCCAGGATGCGACCTCGCGCACCTACGCCACGCATGTAAATCAATTGCTGGCTCGCGCTCACCATATCATCTATTCCGGGCGCAAGACCAATCTGCTTACTGCCTTCCGCTTCCTGAGGGACGAGTATCCGGCCATCTTCCAGCGCCAAATCGGCTACGTTGCAGCTTCGTTGCTGGTCTCCGTGGCCTGGGGTTTGCTGGGTGCGGCGCTCACCACGGCGCGCCCCGAATTCATGCGACACTTCGTCGGCCCGGAGATGATCGCCACCATGGAGCGCCATGAAATGTGGACTGAGTCGGTAGTGAGCGTTGCGCCTATGGCCTCCAGCGCCATCATGACCAACAATCTCACGGTCACTTTTATCACCTTTGCCGGAGGCATCGTCTTCGGGCTCGGAACATTCTTGGCGCTCTTGCAGAATGGGTTGATGCTGGGCGTTATCGGTGCGGCCTGCCACCATTACGATATGTCGCTGAAGCTGTGGAGCTTTGTGGCGCCGCACGGTTCGTTGGAGCTGCCTTCAATCATCATTGCCGGCGCGGCCGGATTTCGACTGGGCCACGCCATGCTCTTTCCTGGCGCGCTGCGCTGGCGGGAGTCGGTAGCCCGCGGGGGCATTGAAGCCACTCAACTGGTGAGCGGCATTATTCCTTTGCTGGTAATCGCTGGCTGCCTGGAGGGATTTTTCTCTCCGTCTCACGCAGCTGTCTGGCTCAAGTTCACCGTCGGCGGGCTGCTCTTTACGCTGCTCAATCTGTGGCTCTTCCGGCCGTTGAAGCCGGCTGCGCAATCGAATTAACGGCAACACGCGTGGTTCATCAAAGTCACGTGAGCTTCCGGCATCGTGAAGCCCCTCCTTGTCGCTTCCACCCCCTGCGCTGGTACACTTCCTTGTCAGAGAAATCCAGCAGAATTGCTTGTAGAGCCTTTGGAGGCTAACCGTGCCAGACGTTCAACCGCCCGCCTTTCAACCTTTTGTGTCGCCAAATGAGAAGCCCAGGGAATTTACCCTGCGCGCCGTACTTTTGGGCTCGTTCTTCGGCCTCGTCTTTGGCGCCGTTACCGTTTATGTCGGCCTGAGAGCCGGACTCACGGTGGCGGCGTCGATTCCGATTGCTGTGCTGTCGATCAGCATTCTGCGCGCATTCGGCCGGGCAACTATTTTAGAAAACATTATCGTCCAGACCACGGGCAACGCAGGCCAGTCTATCGCCGCAGGCGTCATCTTCACTTTGCCTGCGCTCATCTTCCTGGGCTTCGACCTGGAATACTGGCGGATCTTCGTCCTGGCGCTGATTGGCGGCTTTCTCGGCGTGCTCTTCATGGTGCCGCTGCGCCGCGAACTGATAGTGGAGGAGCATGGCAACCTGAAGTTCCCCGAGGGCACGGCGTGCGCCGACGTGCTGATTGCCGGCGAGAAGGGCGGCTCTTTTGCGAGTCGCGTCTTCTTCGGTCTTGGCTTTGGCGCGCTGTACACCTTCTTCCAAAATGACAACCTTTTCGGCGTTTGGCCGGGCACGCCGGAATTTCAGCCCGATTTTGGCCCCCATCACGTGATGAAAGGCTCGTCCATCAAGGCCGATGCGACGCCGGAATATTTGGGCGTGGGCTACATCATCGGCCCCAAGACCGCGGGCGTGATGGTGGCAGGAGGAGTGCTTTCCTGGCTGGTGCTGATGCCTCTGATCTACTTCTTCGGCAAAGAGGTTGGCCATCCCATTTACCCCGGCACAGTGCCCGTTGAGCAGATGAGCCCCAGCGATATGTGGGGGACTTACATCCGGCCTATCGGCGCCGGGGCGGTGGCAGCCGCCGGAGTGATTGCCCTGCTCAAGACCATGCCCACCATCATCGGCGCTCTTACCTCGGGCTTCAAAAAAATGCGCGGCGGCATGGGAGCCAAGACAGAGGCCATCCGCACGGAGAAGGACTTCTCCATGGGAACTGCAATGATCGGCTCGGCCCTGCTGGTCGTGATGATGTTCCTCTTCCTCTACTTCAAGCCGGTCCCCGGAGCCCAGGTTTCGCTGCTGCAAAACCTCGCTGCTTCACTACTGATCGTCGTCTTCGGCTTCCTCTTTGTCACCGTCAGTTCGCGGATCGTTGGGCTGATTGGCAGCTCGGCCAATCCCATCTCCGGTATGACCATCGCTACGCTAATGGCCACGTCCGCAATCTTTCTGGTTGAGGGCTGGACGACACCGGCCTTCGGCGCGCTAGCCATCACCATTGGCGGCGTAGTCTGCATCGCCTCGGCCGAAGCCGGCGACACCTCGCAGGATCTGAAGACCGGCTACCTGGTCGGCTCCACGCCGCGTTTGCAGCGCTTCGCCTTCCTGATCGGCATCGTGGTCTCTACCTTCGCCATCGGCGGCACCCTGCTGGTGATGAACACCGGCCCGCAAGAATTCAGAGCTGCCCCGCAGGCATGGAATCTCTCTGCGCCTCACGACGGTGTCAACGTTCAGAAGACAGCGGGCCTCAGCGAGCAGTTCCCCGTTATCAACGCGGACAAGACCAAGACCATTCACCACAAGAGTGAGTATGTGCTTCTGAACGCGCTTGGATCGCCAGAACTGCCCGACGGAAAGTACCTCTATTCACCGCAAACCGGACGGATTGAGGTGCAGTGGATTCCGGGCATCGGCAGCGAGAAGATCGCTGCGCCGCAGGCCCGTCTGATGGCCACAGTGATCAGCGGGATCCTGAGCCGTAAACTGCCCTGGGGACTGGTGCTGCTGGGAGTTTCAATTGTGATCACCGTGGAGTTGCTCGGCATTCGCTCGCTGGCCTTTGCTGTCGGGGCTTATCTTTCCATCGGCACCACGCTGGCCATCTTCACCGGCGGAGTGATGCGCTGGCTGGTAGATGCGGCGGTGAGGAAGGCCGGCGGTGACCCGGAGGCGGAAGGCGATGTCTCGCCGGGCTCGCTCTATGCTTCGGGCTTGATCGCCGCCGGAGGCATTATCGGCCTACTCGGCGTAGCTCTCAAGTTCTACGAGAATTTCTTCAACAAAGACAACCCCATCGCCATCCCGCACTCCATCTTCTATAACAATGGAGTTTCAGTGGCGGCGTTTGCGGCGCTGGCGTTCTCACTGTATTACTTCGCTCGCAAGCCGCTGAAGAAGTAAGCGGCACGAGTCAAAAGATCCGCTAACGTTCAACAGAATGAGCGCTTCAGATGTTTTGATCTGAGGCGCTCATTTTTTATTGCACGCTGAGATATGGGACGCCCGCAACCTGCCATTCGATCGCGGCTACTAAAATATTTGATAGAGGGATAAATATCCATGAAGCAAACCGGCAACACTATTCTCATCACCGGCGGCGGCTCGGGCATTGGTCGCGGGCTGGCGGAAGAGCTGCAAAAACTTGGCAACAACGTCATCATCGCAGGGAGGCGCAAACAGGCTCTGGATGAGACCACAGCCGCCAACCCCGGCATGAAGTCGCTCGTCCTCGACATTGAAAACCCCGCGGCCATCCGCGCTTTCGCCGCCAAGGTAGCGGCAGAGTTTCCCGCGCTGAATGTGCTCATGAACAACGCGGGAATTATGCGGCCCGAAAATCTGCTGGCCCAGCAGGACGATCTCGCCGACGCGGAAGCCACCGTCACCACCAATTTACTCGGGCCCATTCGCCTGACGGCCGCGCTGCTGCCACTGCTCGAAAAGCAGCCCAACGCGACCATCATCAATGTCACCTCTGGACTGGCCTATGTTCCGCTGGCTCAGACCCCAACCTATTGCGCGACCAAGGCTGCGATTCACTCCTACACGCAATCACTTCGCCACCAGTTGAGAAAGACACAAATCGAAGTTCTCGAACTTGTGCCGCCCTATGTGGCCACCCACCTGATGGACGGCGCTGACGACCCGCGCGCCATGCCTCTCAATGAATTCATCGCCGAGACAATGGAGTTACTCAAAACTCAACCCACACCAGCGGAGATTTGCGTGGAAAGAGTGAAACCCCTGCGCTTCGGCGTCGAGGGCGGCCATTATAACGATGTCTTTGCCGGCCTCAATACGGCCCGACCGGATGGCCACTAGAAAAATGCGCAGGCCTCGTAAGCGAGGCCTGCGCGTCCATTTGCTGCGCGAAAACATTGCTTGTTACCGGCCCAACGTGAAGATCACATTCACCGTGGTCTCTACCTCGACGGGCTTGCCATCAAGCAGATATGGCCGGTAGAGCCAAGTGCTCACGGCATCCAGCGCAGCCCGCTGCAACATTGCCGGTCCTGCGGTGACGCGCAGATTCTCGATCGTCCCCGTTTTGGAGATGGTGGCCGCCAACGCCACGGTGCCGCTGACGCCGGTAGCCTTTGCAATGGCGGGATAGACGGGTATCGTCTTGCGGATTATCAGTCCCTCCTCAACTGCGGTGGAGACTCTCAGTGTTTTCACCTCCGGACGGGCAACGGTTACCGCTGGCCGTCTGCCAAACGGATCGTCACCGGGAGTAGCTGGGGTTGGTCCCAAGCTTTCTGGGCCAGTGAGCAGCGGCGGATCCGGTCTTACCAGCATGACAATGTGGTCCGGAATTGTGCGCGGCGCAGTTAAATAGCCGTTCGGCATCTGGGTTGGAGGCTGCGTGGCCGTCTCCACACGTGGCGGAGTCGGTTCCGGCGGCTGCGGCGCGGGCGCTGTCATCAGGAAAGGCATGAACTGATGCGGCAGAGCCTCGGGGCAGATGAGCGGAATCATGATCAACGCCAGCAGGATTGTGGTGTTGAAGGTGAAGGCCGCTATCACCCAGCGGCGGCTGCGGGTGCGGATTCTGCCTGCGGATTCAAAGGTTGAGTCTTCAAACATGGCCAGCCTCCCTTTCGAGCAAAATCAGCCGCGCCGGCTGGGAGTTTGGAGGCCTTTTCAGCCGCGAGCGGTCATACCGCTCTACGCGCTAGGTTGGCGCGGGGAGCGGGGCTCGAAGCACTCCGCATATCCCAATCGGAACCACTGTGTTATAGGTAGACACCAGCGTCGAAGAAAGTGTTCCCAATATTAAGTAGTTATGTAACCTTTTCCTGTTAAGGCGAGTAAGTATAGATAGAAGGGGGAGGGACGGATGCAGAACGACGAGAGCGGCGTCCTGAACCAGTTTCGACAAGGCGATGTGGCAGCCTTCGAAACTCTCTTTCACCTGCATCAGCGCGCCGTTTACCGCCGGATTCTTCGCATCACGCGAAACCCGGCGGCGGCTGAAGATCTGACTATTGAAACGTTTTGGCGCATCTACAGTGCCCATGCACGCTTTGAGCCGGAGCGTGGATTCGAAGGCTGGGCGCGGCGCATAGCTACTCGCGCAGCGCTAGATTGGCTGCGGGCGAAGAGGACAGAGAGCGAGTTATCTACAGAGATGCTTTCCGAAGTTGTGGCGCCTGTTGAGGCTGATGCTGCCGTGACCGCGGAGATTCGCTTGAAGACTGCAATGGCCTTTGCGCGGTTGCCGCCGAAGCTGCGCATTACGGCCACTCTTGCGGTCATCGAAGAGCAACCGCAAAAAGATGTGGCCGCAGCGTTGGGAATTTCAATTGGAGCAGTCAAACTGCGCGTCTTTCGCGCGCTTCGAC
>JBAPYY010000351.1:0-5410 GCA_049284975.1 Occallatibacter sp. | reverse complement strand
GAATAACTCCGCTGTCACCACGCTGCAATCCGCCGTTACCGATCTGAAGGGCGGTCAGGCTTCGCTGGCCACCACAATCTCCGATGAGACCTCCAAGCTCAAGAAGGAGATTGGCAGCCCCGATGTTCTGCACTACAAGGGCATCACGCTTTCGCCCGCCGGCAGCTTCATCGCGGGTGAAACTGTGGACCGCACAGCGGCAACCGGCGGCGGTCTGAACACCGCATTCACCGGTGTTCCGCTGCAATATGCGGACGCGGCGCAGATGAGCGAGTTCCAGGGAACGGGCCGTCAGTCGCGCTTGGCTATCAAGGCCACCGGCAAGCTGCCCTACATGACCATGACCGGCTACTACGAGATGGATTGGCTGGGCACCGGCATCACATCAAATAACAACCAGAGCAACAGCTACGTCCTTCGTCAACGCCAACTTTGGGCGGACGCGAAATTGACCAGCGGCTGGGACTTCTCCGGAGGCCAGGGATGGTCGCTCGCTGCGGAAACCACCAAGGGCCTTACCAGAGGAACTGAAATTCTGCCCGCATCCATCGATCCCCAGTACGTCGCCGGCTTCGTATGGACCCGTCAATACAGCTTCCGTGTAAGCAAGGACTTCGGCAAGAGCGTATTTGCCGGCATCTCTGCTGAGAACGCCGAGACTCTGAATCCTGCCGGAACCATCGCCTTCAATAGCGGCATCACGGTTCTGCTGGGCAGCGGTGGAACCGGCGGCGGACTTTACAACTCGACCGCGAACTACTCCTTCAACAAGACGCCGGACTTTGTGGCGAAGGTGGCTGTTGAGCCGGGCTGGGGCCACTGGGAACTGTTCGGAATTGGCCGCAGCTTCACTGATCGCATCTACCAGTCGGTGACTGGTGTATTGCCGACCGCGACTAACAGCACCGTGTGGGGCGGCGGCGTGGGCGGCGGCTTCCGCGGCCCGCTGCTTGATAAGAAAGTCACCATCGGCCTGAAGGGCCTGTGGGGCGCTGGCGTTGGCCGCTATGGCTCGTCAACGATTGCCGACGTAACTATCAAGCCCACCGGCGTTATCGCCCCGCTGCACGGCTTCTCGGCTCTCAGCACAGTGGAATTGAATCCCAACAAGCGCCTCAATGTTTACATGAACTACGGCGGCGACTACATCAACCGCGACATCCTCAGCACCACGGCCAACGTCGGCTACGGCAATCCGCTGGCGACGATGACCGGCTGCAATAACGAAGTGGCCGCCAGCACCACCTACTCCAACAGCGGAACCGGCTTCGGCAACGCCGGCACCCCCGCCAACTGCGGCGGCAACACCAAAGACGTTCAGGAAACCACCGTTGGTTACTGGTACAACATCTATAGCGGCCCCATGGGACGTTTGCGCCAAGGCCTCCAGTACAGCTACATAGAGCGCAACCTATGGTCGGGCGTCGGCAGTGCCACCTATAACTTTGCTACTGGCGTCCCCGGCACCCCCAATCCTGGTGGCGGCGCCAAGGGCACCGACAATATGATCTTTACTTCTTTCCGCTACTACCTGCCGTAAACCGCAAACCTGCGAACGCGGCAGTTCGACAAGAGGCAGCCTGCAGTTCAGGCTGCCTCTTTTGTTTTTTGTTTAAAATTTTTCAATCCTTCTGCCGATAGGGGATCTATCCGGCTTCGCGTGAAGTGTCTCACGAATGCGAGAGTACCGGGCGCCTGCTCATTGTGCGGGCGCAGGCAAGTTTCGATTCCATTCGAGAGAAAACGAGAGGCCACATGAGTTTAAAGCTCAACGTCGCAGCTATGGCGGTTCTGACAGTGTGTCTTACCGCTTCCTATGGGCAAGCAAGCCAAGCCCAATCGCCAACGAAAAAGCACTCGGAAGCCAGCAAAGTCAAGGCACCTTCTTCACCCTCGATCGAAGCGCAGGTTCAGGCACTTCGCGAGGAGTTGGAAGGCAGGATCAACAAGCTGGAGAGCAACCTGGCCGCGAAGGACGCCGAGTTGCAAAAGGCCCAGCAAGCAGCGACCGATGCGCAAGCTGCTGCGGCAAGAGCAGAAGCCGCAGCCAATAGCGAACAGCAGGCGGCGACGGAAAACACAACCGCCGTTACCGCGTTGCAAGCCGCCGTCACCGGCCTTAAGGGCGATCAGGCTTCGCTGGCGACCACGGTCTCCGACGAGACGATCAAAATCAAGAAAGAAATCGCCAATCCCACTACACTGCGCTACAAAGGCATCACCTTCGTGCCCTACGGCTTCATCGCTGGTGAATCCGCGTATCGCGCCAAGGCCACTGGCGGCGAACTGGCAACTCCGTTCAGCGCGCTTCCTTACGAGGGCGCCGATGCTTATACCTTGAGCGAGATGTACATCTCGGGTAGGCAGTCCCGCCCCGGCCTGATCGTCGAGGGCAAGACCAACTGGGGCACAATGCGCGCCATCGTGGAAGCTGACTTCCTGGGCGCCGGCACTACTTCCAACGACAACCAGTCCGACAGCTACATGTTCCGTCAGCGCATTGTTTTGGGCGAAGTGGAAACAAACAGCGGCTGGACGGTTTCGGGCGGGCAGGGTTGGTCCCTGGTGGCGGAAAACCGCAAGGGCATCAGCACTGCCGCTTCCAACATCGCTTTGCCGAACCAGATAGACCCCAATTACGTTACGGGCCTTGTGTGGGCTCGTTCGGGCAACTTCCGCCTGACCAAGAGCTTTAAGAGTGCCTCATTCGCCATCTCGGCGGAAAACCCGCAACTGCTTTACACGGCTTCTTTGGCGGGAAATACACCGTATGCGGTGGTGGGCAGCGCCGGCGTCAACGGTGGCTTGCTGAACAACACCATCAGCGCGTGCTCGCCTACGACCTCGATCGTGAACTACACCAACCAAGCGTTGACCACCTCAGGCGGTCAGACGGTTAACGTAGCGGTTCCGGTATACAAGACGATGAACTCCTGCGCCAACATGGCCAACATCTCCTTCAATCAGGCTCCTGACATGGTGGTCAAGGCCGCTTTCGACACAAAGGCGGGCCACTATGAGGTGTTCGGCGTGAGTCGCTTCTTCCACGAGACCGTGTACCCCGGCGAAACCACCAACAGCAATCTTTACGGCGGGTTGAAGGACATTAAGACCGGGCTGGTGGTAGCTCCCGCGCTCTCCGCTGCCGGCACTGTTTCTGACAGTGTTGTCTTCGGCGGCCTCGGGGCCAGCGCGCGTGTTCCGATCTTTGCCAACAAGATCGTCCTCGGCGCCAAGGGCCTCTTTGGCCCCGGCGTTGGCCACTTCGGCGACTCCACACTCTCTGATGCCACCTCGAACTCCACGGGCGATCTTGCTCCCATCCACAACGCGAGCGGCCTGCTGACGTTTGAAGTCAATCCCTCGCCTCGCCTGCTCCTCTATGCCTATTACGGTGGCGACTATGCTGGCCGTGAAGACTACTCCAACTCGACCACCACCACTCTGGCTGCGCCCACTGCCGCGCAGAGCGCCACTGGCGTGTGGGGCGGCACCTGGGCAGCGCCTACACAGGCTGCCGTGGGTTACGGCTCGCGCTACCTGAGCAACTCCAGCTGCAACAGCTCGACGGCGCCTGGTTATAACGGCAGCTCCACCGGCTACTACACAGGCGGCTCCTGCGGCGCGCAAACACGCGATACCCAGGAAGCCACGGGCGGCTACTGGTATGACATTTACAAGGGCGATCGCGGTCGTCTGCGCCAGGGCGTCCAGTATGGCTACGCGGTGCGCGAAGGCTGGTCAGGCTTGAACGGCATCGGCGCCAAGGGCATCGACAACATGCTTTTCACCAGCTTCCGGTACTATCTGCCGTAAACCGCAAACCTGCGGAAAGGCAATACGACAAGAGGCAGCCTGGAACACAGGCTGCCTCTTCTTTTTTTGCGGCAGAAATGCCAGGGTATCTACTGTCTGCGCAATAACCTGATAGATTTAAAAGCGCGATGAAGGGAACGGCGAGACAACTGGAGCTGATTGCCGCGCTCCTGATCGAAGAGACAACTTTGTCTCTGGCCACGAGCAGCGAAGGTGGCGAGGCTTCGGTGGCGCCGCTTTTCTATATCGCCGACGAGGAACTCTGGTTGTATTGGCTCTCATCAGAGAGCAGCTTGCACAGCTTGAACATTGAGAGAACTCCACGCGCCGCCGCGACCATTTATCGCAGCGCAAGAAGCTGGAGGGAGATTTGCGGCGTGCAGTTGCGCGGAGTGGTGAGCAAAGTTACCGAGCCGGAGCGCCGCGCCGCGCTGGTCAAAGCGTACTGTGAGCGATTCAAGCTAGGTCGAGTTTTTCGGCTGGCTCTTCACACGAGCGTTTTGTATTGTCTCCGTCCGGAATTTTTCCGTTACATAGACAACGCGCGGGGCTTCGGATACAAGTTTGAACTTACGCGGCGGCCGGAAGGCTGGAGCATAACGCGGCCAGTGGCCTGAGTGCAATTACATTAGAGAAGTTTCCCGAATTGACCGAATAGCCGGTAAGTTGCAAAGAAGGAATTCGTACTAAAATTTTGTGCATCGGAAACACGCTTTCGTTGGCGCAGCTCTCTAGACTGACCTCATCCACTGTTGCATAGCAGGTATGTATGGTCGTCAAGACACAAAGCAAGGGACGTGGAGTTACGGGGCTGCATATAGGCGCGAACAATGTCCGGCGCTATTTTCCCAAACACATTGCAAGCATCGAGTTACAGTTGGATCATCTGCAGATTGAGTGCGGATTGAAGCCCAATTTCTGGCTGGGTGAGCCGGAGATTTTTGATCCAAGGCTATGTGCATGGCTTGAGTCCCGGCACATGCATGCAAAGCCGGATCGAACGCCCATTCCACTGGCGATGATTCCTGAAGGGAAGAATTCCTTCAGACTACGGCCGGTTCGGCTGAACGGCCATGCGCGCGCCAACCTGCACGCTGACGCGGCATGAACCATGGAGACTCACGCAGAAGGGCTTCCGCGTCATCGGCGGAGATTCAATAACCGCAGCCAACATGATTGCCGAGGTTCGCCGTGAAATGAGCGCGAATCGACGGCGAGACGCTCATTACAGGCTGTACCTCGCGACGAAGTTGGCGAGCGTGGTATTCCAGGTATGGAGTTCGTCATCCAGCAATTCGTACGTGCCGCCGGGAGTCATATCGACATCCATCTCGACCCAAGGATCGTTGCTGCTGTCGTAGTATCCCCGGCCCCAGCGCTGTTTTTTATTCCACTCGTTCATGAGCGAAATATCAAATTTGCCATGGGTCGCAAAACCGGCCGCGAACTGGATTGAGCCGCAGCGGCCGTCTTTGCAGTCGAACAAATAGACTCCCCACATGACGCTCCCTGTTGAGGTCTTGACGTGGCGTGTGCCATCGGAGCCGGTTACCACTTCCGTCGTATGGCCTGAGCTTTGCAGCCAGGTAACAAC
>JBAPYY010000350.1:0-1931 GCA_049284975.1 Occallatibacter sp. | reverse complement strand
GTTCCGAACTGGTATCGCGCACTGACAGCAGCCTCAATGCCCGAGCGGCTCCGCAACGAATTCTCACTGGTTTATGGCGAACGGGAAGAACGCGCGGCAGCAAGGGCGCAAAGCTGGCTTCCGCGATTCTACTGTCGTCTTCCGGCGGCCTTGCGATTTGTAGGGCCATACCACGAAGCACAGTGCCACCTGCTCGGCCGCCGCGTCAATGCGCTCACACGAGCCAGCAACCGGTTCTGGATGGGACAGACGCTAATGATGTTTGGCAACGCTGATCGCGAATCAGAAAAGTGACGGCCGGGCAGATCCGCCGAGTAGCGAGTTGTTGACATTTGCAATGGTGTGCGGTCCCTCAGGCCCGCCCCACGCAAAGGCAAGTGAAAGAGCCGGAAGACCTCCCGCGCGCAAAGTAAGTCCGGCGGAGAAACTGTGAGCGAGATGATTGAAAGCAATATCGCCGCGCGCTAGCGCGACCTTGCCCTGATCGGCGGCGAACGTGAGGCCGACGGGTCCCCAGATGGAATGCTCAAAACCCTCGCGTAACAGCAGGGCGTTGGGTGCGCGGAATCGATAGTCGTTGTAACTCGGGAGCCAGGGATTGCCGTTGATGTCCGAGCCGCCCAGAGTCGGCTGGAAGTAAAAAGGAACCATATTTCCCGCCGACGCGATAGACTCCGTCATGAGCAGCCGCAGTTCAAGCGAACCTTCGCGATTTCGTTGAATGGCGGAGCACTTGGTCGCGCCCAGTGAAGCGGCGCACTCGTCGGGACCATTGAAAGTCTTCGCGCCGTACGATCCAGAATTGCGATAGAGCGGGATGGTGTGATCGAGGTCTACAGTGAAGCGGCGGAAGGAATAGTGCGAGTCAGAAGGCGCAATGAATTGCTGAAACTGCGCAAGATAATCGAGTTGCAGATGGTCGCCGAGCAGCGTGGGTTCTATGCGAGCGCCTTCACCGAGTTGAGCAAATGCAGGTTGAGTGGTAAGCCCTGGAGCTGTAGCCTCAGTAAATACCTGCTCGATTGAAGGGCTGGACTCGTGATGATTTTCTTGCACGTTGACGAAGCGCCCGTTGATTTCGCCGAGCAGCGAAACACTTAGTGGCTGGAACACCGGCACAATCGCGTTGGCGCCGGTGATGGTTTGCGTCATCCCAAAGACTGAAGCGTTGGCCTGAAGCGAGTCAGGCCCGAGGCCGTAATAGAACAACTCGTCAAGCGAGACGGACTGCGCATAGAGATTGAAAAGCGTGTAAGGATGCACGCTGAGACTGGAGTGCGCCGGCGGGCCGCTAGTAGTGGTAATGACTTTGATTTTCTCAATGGGCGTGTGAATGGCCTTGTAGTAGAAACCCGCGCGCCAGGAGCCGTTATCTGTGGCGATCGAGTCCGCGTCCCAGCTTGTTCTCCACAGTTCGTTGGGTGTGTAGTGGCCAACGTAAGCGCCGCCTGCGCCGAATCCATTTTGCGGAGCGAGACTGCCCACGGCGATATGCAGAGGATGATCGGTGAAGAGAAGCTCGGCGCATCCGGGGATTGCCTTGAGCGAAAAATCCTCGCAGCTTTGCTTGAAGCGTGTGGCTTCGCCGCGAAAGTCGGCGTGAATTTCGCTCTCCTGTGCCAAGCCAACGCCCGCGCAACTAGCCAGCAACGCGATGATGATAAGTAGTCTTCGCACATATCCTCCTAACGACGCTGCATCGGCTAACTGCGCGGCTTTTGCCTGGATTTCTTTCGGCCTTGCGGATGAAGGACCCTGGTAACCGCAGCGATGTAGGCTGCGGCTTCCGCTTCAGTGTGGATGTCTTCGAGCTTGACGCCGACGCGTTTTTCCTTCGACAGCCGCGCGCTTTCGGCGTGTTGAATATGCAGCAACTGGGTCTTGATCAAACTGGAGATGGGCCGGTCTCTGTTCATCGCAGAGGGTGGAGG